>CACYDA010000103.1 GCA_902773095.1 uncultured Lachnospiraceae bacterium
GCAGTATCGGATTTTGACGAATTTACGGTTCTTGAACCGGGAGAATACTCGGAATATATCGGATTTACTGAAAATGAAGTCAGATATTTATGTGACAGATATCATATGAGTTTTGAGAAGGCAAAACAATGGTATGATGGGTATACTTTTTCTGAAACGCAGTCTATTTATAATCCCTACTCGATTATGAAAGCAATGCAGAAGCGGGTATATCGATCTTATTGGCAGCAAACTTCTGCTGCTGAAAATCTTGAAACGCTGATCAATATCAATAAAGACGGATTACAAGAGGATATATTAAAGCTGATTGCCGGCGAGCAAATTGTTGTCAATACAAACAGATTTAAGAATGACTTTGCCACTTTTACATCAAAAGACGATGTGCTGACTTTGCTGATACATTTAGGATATCTTGTTTATCATTCTGAAACAAGACGAGTACGAATCCCGAATGAAGAGGTCAGATTTGAATTTGACGATTTGTTACAAAATGCACAGCATACGGAGTTAGCAAGGCTGGTTCAGAATTCTGAACAGCTGTTGCAGGATACATTGAACGGAAACGAAACAGAGGTAGTCAATGCCATTGTTCGTGTGCGTAACACAAACTATGCACCCATGTTCTACAATAATGAGCAGGCACTACGGTATGTAATCAAGTTTGCATATATCGTATGTATTGATTACTATCTGAAAGTTGAGGAACTGCCAACAGGACAAGGAATTGCAGATGTGGTATTTCTTCCAAAACGTGATACTTCTCTTCCGGCGATGATTGTAGAACTCAAATGGAATCGAACGGCAGAAGGTGCCATCAGGCAGATTAAGGAAAAAAACTATCCGAGTCTGATCAGTGAATATACGGGTGATCTGCTGCTGGTAGGTATTAATTATGATGAAGATACGAAAAAGCATTCCTGCAAAATTGAAAAAATCCGAATGTAAACAGCGTTATAAAGCCGACAGAGCTGATAACAGCAAAAGCCCCTCATCAAAGCAGTATGAGGGGCTTTTGCTGTCTGAAAACAAGCGCTAAATAGGACTGTTTCAATTTTCTTTTTGCTATTTTTTGTATATTATTGATAAAAAAACGGATTAATGGTACAATGTTTTAGTGGCTTTTAAATAGGTTTGAAAAGCTGCTAAAACAGCGTATGATGATAGCACAGAGAAAGAAGTGAATATGTATTCATGAAAAGTTTAGACGAAATTAGGGAATTCTTTGCAGGTGACTTATATGCTACGGAGGCAACCGGTATTTTCATTGAGGAAGCCGGTGAAGGGTATGCAAAAGTCAGCTTACATGTTGAAAACAAACATAGAAATGCATTAGGACAGGTAATGGGGGCAGTCTGCTTTTCTATGGCGGATTTTGCATTTGCAGTAGCATCCAATTGTGCATTGGAAGATGGTGCGACTGTTACACATTCCAGCCAGATTAATTTTGTAGGGGTTCCAAAGACCGATACACTTTATGCGACCGCGAGTGTAGAAAAAGAAGGGAACAGAACCAGCCTGTACAGTGTGAAGGTTACAGACAGTGATGATCACGTAGTTGCGATTGCGTTATCGAATGGCTACAAAATCAAAAAATAATGAAATTGTTGATAATTTTTCAACCAAGAAACTATATCAATAAGTCGATTGAAAAAATCTCAAAGAAGAATGGAGAATGAAAATGTCAGAGAAAAAAGTAATGTTGGGTAATGAAGCAATTGCCCGAGGAGCGTACGAAGCAGGTGTGAAAGTATCGTCTGCCTATCCCGGTACACCAAGTACAGAGATTAGTGAAAATATTGTAAAATACCCAGAGATTTATGCAGAATGGGCACCAAACGAGGCCGTGGCGCTAGAGACAGCCATTGGAGCATCCATCAGTGGCGTAAGAGCCATTGCCTCTATGAAACATGTAGGGGTCAATGTTGCATCGGATCCATTGTATTCTGTTTCTTATATCGGTGTGAATGGTGGACTTGTTCTTGTAGCGGCGGATGATCCGGGACTTTACAGTTCACAGAATGAGCAGGATACAAGAAGAGTGGCTAGAGCGGCCAATGTACCTGTTTTGGAACCGGCAGATTCGCAGGAAGCAAAAGATTTTGTGAAGGCAGCTTTTGAAATCAGTGAAAAGTTTGATACTCCTGTGATTGTGAGAACGACCACAAGACTCGCACACTCACAGACACTTGTGGAGTTAAATGATAGAGAAGAAATTCCGGATAAGGAATATGTGAGAGACATCGCAAAAAATGTGATGATGCCGGGTAATGCAAAGAAAAGACATTTGTTTGTGGAACAGAGAATGAAAGATTTGGCTGAATATGGAAATACGGCCGAGATCAACCGTGTTGAGATGGGCAGTGATGTGGGATTTATCACACAGGGAATTGAGTACCAGTATGTGAAAGAAGCCTATCCGGAGGCAAGTGTCCTTAAACTTGGCATTGTCAATCCATTGCCTGAAAAATTAATCCGTGATTTTGCATCAAAAGTAAAGACACTTTATATCTTTGAAGAACTTGAGCCGGTGATTGAAGAGCAGGTAAGAGCATGGGGAATTGAATGTCATGGAAAAGAGATCTTCACGATACAAGGTGAGTATAGTGCAAACATGATCAGGGAGAGAGTACTTGGTCAGAATCTTGAGCTTGATCATCCTGAGGATGTACCGGCAAGACCACCGATCCTATGTCCGGGATGTCCACACCGTTCTACATTCTTCGTATTGAAAAAGTTAGGTATTCATGCTTGTGGTGATATCGGATGTTACACATTGGGAGCTGTTGCACCACTTAGTGTCATCGATACGACAGTCTGTATGGGCGCATCCATTGCGATGCTTCACGGTATGGAAAAAGCAAAAGGTAAAGAATTTATTAAAAACTGGGTTGCTGTCATCGGTGATTCCACATTTATGCATACAGGTATTGCTTCGCTGGAGAATATGTCATACAACCAGTCAACAGGTACTGTGATCATTATGGATAATTCTACTACAGGTATGACAGGTCATCAGGACCATGCAGCCACAGGAAAGACGCTCAAGGGAGATGTGGTTCCTGCAATTTCAATCTATCATATGTGCAAAGCATTAAATATTGAGCATGTCGTAGAAGTAAATGCTTTTGACACAAAAGAGATGGAGAGAGTGATTAAAGAAGAAACTAAGAGAGATGAATTATCTGTTATTATCGCATGCGCGCCATGTGCTTTGTTAAAAGAACAGAAATTCCCATATAAAGTGAGAGAGATTTCAGAAAAATGTAAGAAATGTGGTGCCTGTTTAAAACCGGGATGTCCTGCAATTACCAAAAATCCTGACGGAACAGTCCATGTGGATGAAACAATGTGTAACGGATGTGGTCTTTGTACACAGCTTTGCCATTTTGGTGCACTTGAAAGATACGAAAAGGAGGGCAAGTAAGAATGGAAACAAAAAATATTATGATAGTTGGTGTAGGTGGTCAGGGAACATTACTTACAAGCCGTATTCTTGGCGGGATTATGATTGATGCCGGATATGAAGTGAAGCTTTCAGAGGTACATGGTATGGCACAGAGAGGTGGTTCTGTTGTGACATATGTACGATATGGTGAGAAGGTTGCAGAACCGATTGTGGAAGAAGGACAGGTAGATGTTTTGATCGCATTTGAGAGATTGGAAGCACTCAGATATGCACATTTCCTCAAAAAGGACGGAGTCATCATAGCCAATGACCAGAGAATTGATCCTATGCCTGTTGTCATGGGAGCAGCACAGTATCCTGAGAATATTCTTGAAAATCTTGCTAAAAAATACAAGATTTATTCGATTGATGCGATGGCAAAAGCAAAAGAGCTAGGCAATGCCAGAGTGTTTAACAATATTGTTCTTGGTATGGCAGCTAAACATATGCAGTTTACGAAGGATGAATGGTTGAAAACAATTGAAAAGACAGTTCCGCCAAAGACGATCGAGATTAATAAGCAGGCATTTCTGGCAGGATATGAAAGCTAAAATGATTATGCTCACATTTTAACGTGTCAAAAAATATTAAAAATAGAACATGAAAAGTGTATTGGGAGGTACGCATGATTTGGAATGAAGCAAAAGAATGTATGTCAAGAGATGAAATTGAGACATTACAGAGTAAAAGACTTGTGAAACAGGTTGACAGAGTATACCACAATGTAGAGTATTATCGCAAAAAGATGCAGGCGATTGGAATTGAGCCGGGAGATATCAAAGGGATTGAGGACCTTGGTAAATTGCCATTTACAACATATGAAGATTTGAATAAAACATATCCGTTTGGACTTGCGGCAGTGCCAAAATCTGAGCTCGTCAGAGTGCACGCATCCAGTGGAACAACAGGGAAACCAAAAGTGGCAGCATACACAAGAAAAGATATTGATATCTGGTCAGAATGTGTGACAAGATGTATGACAATGGCCGGTATTACAAGAGATGATATTATTCAGGTGGGATATGGATACGGACTGTTTACAGGTGGACTTGGAGCACATTATGGTGCGGAAAATCTTGGCGCATTGGTAATTCCGATGTCGACAGGCAATACAGATAAACTTGTCAATATGATGATTGACTGTGAGGCAACAGCAATCGCATGTACACCATCTTATCTTTTGCATGTGGCAGAGACATTAAGAGACAGAAAGCTGTTAGATCAGGTGAAGCTGAAAGTGGCACTTTGTGGTGCTGAACCATGGACTGACAATATGAGAAGACAGATGGAGGAAATGCTGAATATTAAAGCATTTGACATCTACGGACTTACTGAAATCTGTGGTCCGGGTGTGGCAACTGACTGTGAATATCATAAGGGATTACATATTTGGGAAGATCATTTCTTACCGGAAATCATTGACCCGGCTACCGGAAACCAGATTGACAGCACTGAGTGCGGTGAGCTTGTCATCACAACGTTGACAAAGGAAGGTATGCCTTTGATCAGATACAGAACAAAGGATTTGACAACCATCGATAAGACACCTTGTGAATGTGGAAGAACAATGGCAAGGATACAGAGATTTAAAGGACGTTCAGATGACATGCTGATTATCAGAGGTGTCAATGTATTCCCTTCTCAGGTAGAGTCAGCACTTCTTACGATTGACGGAACAACACCGCATTATATGATGGTTGTTGACAGAAAGGGTAACGATGATACTCTTGAGGTACAGGTGGAAGTGGAAGAGAGATTCTTCTCCGATGAGATCAAAGACCTTGAAGTACTGTCAAATAAAATTAAAGCAACATTGAAATCAGCAATCGGATTGAATGCAAAAATCAAACTTGTAGAGCCAAACGGATTGGTGCACAGTGAAGGTAAAACAAAACATGTCACTGACAATAGAAAATTGTATGAGTAGAGAGGAGTGGGTCTTATGGTAGTAAAGCAGTTAACGGTTTTTATAGAAAATAGAGAAGGACGTATGTGCGATGTCCTTGAAATCTTAAAAAATAATGATATCAATATTCTTGCAGCAAGTATTGCAGACAGCAGTGACTTTGGACTGATCAGGATGATCGTAAGCGAGCCGCAGAAAGCGTATGAAGCACTCAAAAATAAAGGTGTCATGGCAAAAATAACGGAAATTATATCTGTCATTGTTCCAAATGAGACCGGAGGACTTGAAAATATATTAAAGGTAATGAGTGAAAACGGGATTAATATAAAATATATGTATGGAATATCATCTAAGCAGAATGAAGCTGCGATTGCAATGAAGACAGAAAAGCAGGATGAAGCAGTTGCACTTCTTAAGTCCCTCGAGTTAAAAGGGTTCTGTGAAGAATAGTCTGAAAATGATGAATTATACGATGATAACTAATAACTTTCTTATTAACTAATAATTATTTTGCATAAGTAGAAAAAGCAGATAATGTGTGATAAAATACATTGAGATTTATCACACATTATTTATTTTTGCATAGGACGTAATAATACTTGAAAAAATAGAACATAAGTTCTATAATATATTCATATTAATTTCAATATTAAGGGATGAATGGTAATTAAAGATAGTTTGTATATTGATTTCAAGAAAGAGGGAAAATATGTTTAATAGATTGATTGACAGGATTTTCGAATTATCAAATAAAGATTTTAAACAGGCAACATATGAAGTGAGAGAATTTGTGGACAAAATGGATGTTATGGATTTTAAATATATAGTCAAACAAATAGGTACAATACCTGAAATTATTGAACATGATTCTACACAAGAAAAATTATATTCGAAAGCATCAGATATAATATTAGCAAGATGTTTTAGAGAACTGGGAATGGCCTCAAGAGCATTGGAAGAAAGGGCAGACAGTGCAGATATTATTGCAGAAAGTGTAGCAGGATATAACTATAGTTTGGTTGCTGATGCAAAATGTTTTAGATTGAGTCGAACTGCTAAAAATCAGAAAGACTTTAAGGTGAGCAATTTAAGTGATTGGAGAGGTTCGGAAAATGAATATGCAGTATTAGTTGCACCATATTTTCAATATCCCCAAAGTGTAAGTCAGATTTATTCTAAAGCTTTGGAGAATAATGTATGCCTTATTACATGGGAGCATCTTTCAATTATGCTGGATAGAAACATTAAAGAAAATGAGAATTTATCTCTTGAATCGCTGTGGAATTCATCTCAAATGATAGCACGGGATAAAACCTTAGTTTTTGCAAATGCAAAATTATGTTTCCTGCCAAGAATGGATGGTTATGTGGCAAAGAAAATAGGTCTTTCAGAAGTTGCTTTTATGAACATACTGAGTGATTATAAAGATATTATGATTCACAGAGGTGAATTTGAAATTGAATATTGGAATGATTGTATTGATAAAGTGAAAATGTATAGTAGAGAAGAAGCCATCGAAGAGTTAATTAAGTCTAAAAAATTGTATGAGAAAATATCAGTTATTAATGCATATGTTGAGAAATTGAAAAAATAAAGAGGTGAATTTATGAGCAGAGTGGAACACGGTGATTCAATCCAATTAATAAAAACGGTAGATAGTGAATCAATACATCTTATTTTGTCAGATATTCCATATGGTATTAATTTTGATGAGTGGGACGTGTTACATAATAATACAAATAGTGCTTTGTTAGGCAGAAGTCCGGCACAAGAGAAATCAGGAACAGTGTTTAAAACTAGAGGAAAGCCACTCAATGGGTGGTCGCAAGCTGATAAGGAAATTCCTATGGAATATTATAGATGGTGTAAATTATGGTCAGATGAATGGTATCGTGTATTAAAATCAGGTGCAAGCTGTTTTATTTTTGCAGGTAGAAGGTTAGCACATAGATGTATTTGTGCTATGGAAGATTCAGGATTTATATTTAAAGATATGATAGCTTGGGAAAAAGATTCAGCAGCATATAGAGCTCAAAGAGTTAGCTGTGTATTTGACAGAAGAAATGATACCATAAATAGTCAAAAGTGGGATGGATGGAAAATAGGTAATTTGAGACCTTTGTTTGAACCTATTTTATGGTTTATGAAACCATACCCTCAAGGAAGCACATTAACTGATAATATTATAACAAATGAGATTGGTGCATTTAATGAATCAAAATTTAAAGAACTGGCTATTTGGAATGATGGATTGGAAATATGCTCAAATATTTTGAAAGTAAAGACACAAAAGTCTGATAGAGGACTTCACCCAACTCAAAAAGCAGTAAAATTGATGGAGATTTTAATTTCTTTGGTAACAATAGAAGGACAAACAGTGTTAGATCCGTTTTGTGGGTGTGGAACAACACTTGTTGCGGCAAAAAATTTAAATAGAGAGTATATAGGTTTTGAAATAAATGATGAGTATTATCAGAATATACTTAAAAGATTAGGAGAAAACTAATTATTGAGTGACAGAAGCCCGGATGATTTATTAAAAAGAAATCGCCACACTTTTCAAAAACATATATTTATGCTATTATAAAAACTGTGATAGAAAATCAATTACAATGAAATGATGATAAATAAAATAAGGTATTTTTTCATGAAGTTGTGATAAGCAGAAATTTTATAATATACTAATACATTTAAGAGTAAGTAAAGAAAGGAAAATGCAAATACACAGGGAAGTGTTCCAAAGTGGAAAGTTGCATTGGTGAGAGACGATGATTTCAGAAAAGATGAAAGTATTTGTAGAGGGAAGCTCTGTGATCAGAGCAATGTTTGAGGAAGGAAAGAAAATGGCTGCCATTTATGGTGCCGAAAATGTATACGATTTCAGCCTTGGTAATCCGAATGTACCGGCGCCTAAGGAAGTCAACCAGGCAATTATAGATGTGATTAATGAGGAAAACAGTGTACTTGTTCATGGTTATATGAGTAACTCAGGATATGAAGATGTCCGAAAAGCCATTGCAGACAGCCTCAACAGAAGATTTGAGACGAATTTCAATGAATCCAATATTGTGATGACAGTAGGGGCAGCAGGAGGTCTGAATGTAATTTTGAAATCTATTCTGAATCCGGGAGAAGAAGTGATTGCATTTGCGCCATATTTTGGTGAATACCGTTCCTATGTGGGAAACTATGATGGAAATCTTGTGGTTGTTTCAGCGGACACAAAAGAGTTTCAATTGAATTTAGAGGAACTTGAAGAAAAGATTACCAAAAAGACAAAGGCAGTGATTGTCAATAATCCAAACAATCCATCCGGCGTTGTATATTCTGAAGAAACAATCAAAAAGCTGTCAGACGTTTTAAATAAAAAGCAGAGCGAGCTTGGAACTGCCATTTATCTGATTTCGGATGAACCATACAGAGAACTTGTCTATGATGGAGTAGAAGTTCCTTATCTGACAAAGTATTTTTATAATACGATTGTAGGGTATTCTTACAGTAAGTCACTTTCATTGCCGGGAGAACGTATTGGATATGTTGTGATTCCTGATGAGGCGGCTGACAGTGAGCAGTTAAAATCGGCAGCAAATGTTGCTACAAGAATTTTAGGATTCGTCAATGCACCTTCACTGATGCAGAGGGTAGTGGCAAGATGTGTTGATGTTGAAGTCAATGTAGAGCCATACAACAAAAACAGAGAGCTTTTATATACTAGTCTTGTGGAATATGGTTTTGAATGCATCAAACCACAGGGAGCATTTTACTTATTCGTAAAGACACCTGGTGATGAAAAGGACTTTGTGAGCGCAGCAAAGAAACACAATATTCTTGTAGTGCCGGGAAGTTCCTTTGCCTGCCCGGGATATGTGAGAATTGCATATTGTGTATCTTATGAAACAATTAAGAATTCTTTGTCTGGATTTAAGGAATTGGCAAAAGAATTTGGGTTGAGTGAGTAAAATGGCAGAAGGATAACGAATATTAACATCTGTTAGAAAAGAGGCAGTATATGAAAACGTGGAGAGACAAAGTAAGAAAAGTGGTACCTTATGTACCGGGAGAGCAGCCGAAACGCAAAGTCATTAAGTTGAACACCAATGAAAATCCATACCCACCATCGCCAAAAGTAAAAGAGGCAATCATGGAGTTTGATACGGAATGTTTAAGACGATATCCGGATCCGGAATGTATGAGCCTTAGAAGTGTGCTTGCCAATTATTATGGGTTTGAACCGGAAAATGTGTTTGTAGGAGTAGGTTCTGATGATGTAATATCAATGGCATTTATGACATTTTTTAATTCTGACAGGCCGATTTTATTTCCGGATATCACCTATTCATTTTACAGTGTATGGGCTGATTTGCACAAAGTAAAATATGAGACTGTTGCAGTGGATGATAACTTCAGGATAAAGAAAGAAGATTTTTATAAGGAAAATGGAGGGATTATATTTCCAAATCCAAATGCGCCAACAGCAATTTATGAACCACTGGAATTTGTGAGAGATCTACTGGATCATAACCGTGATGTTGTGGTAATCGTAGATGAAGCCTATATTGATTTTGGCGGACAATCGGCACTGGAACTGACAAGGGAATATGATAATCTTTTGGTGGTGCAGACATTTTCAAAATCACGTTCTATGGCAGGAATGAGAATAGGTTATGCTATAGGAAATCAAGAACTGATCAAGGCAATGAATGATGTAAAGTTTTCTTTTAATTCTTATACAATGAATCAGAGTGCATTATTGATGGGTTGTGAGGCAGTAAAAGATGATGAATACTTTAAGAAAACCATCAAAGAAATTGTTGCCACAAGAGAAAAGACGAAAGAGCGTTTGACAGCACTTGGATTTGAGTGCACCAATTCAAAGGCAAATTTCCTGTTTGCAACACATCAAACAAGAAAGGCAAAAGATATTTTTGAATTATTAAAGAGTAAGGATATTTTTGTCAGATATTTTAATCTCCCGAGAATTGATAACTATTTAAGAATTACAATTGGAACAGAAGAGGAAATGGATGCACTGATTAAGGCACTTTTGCAAATACTGTAAGGTTAGAACGAACTGTTATTTTTGCTACAAACGTATGATATAAGGAGTGGAAATATGAGCACAATCAGAAGAGCAGAGAAAAAGGATACAAAAGAGATCTTGGAGCTTTTGGTACAGGTAGATCTGGTTCATCATGACACAAGACCGGATCTATTCAAAGGACCTGCAACAAAATATCTGGAAAATGAGCTTCATGAAATTTTTGAAGACGACCAAAGACCTGTATTTGTAAGTGTCGATGAGAATGACCGGGTGCAGGGATATGCATTCTGCATGTTAAAACAGTTTTTAAATGATCATGTAATGACAGATATAAAAACACTCTATATTGATGATCTGTGTGTTTATGAGCATTTAAGAGGAAGACACATTGGACATCAATTGTATGAGTATGTACTGGAATATGCAAAATCAATCGGATGTTATAACGTAACACTCAATGTATGGGCATCTAATGAAAGTGCAATCCGATTTTATGAAAAATGCGGACTGGTTCCTCAGAAAATTGGGATGGAGAAAATTTTATAATTTGAAAACTTCCCCAATGAAAGAAAGAGTATCCCTTGCTGCTTCGTGCATTGGACTACTCTTTTTTTGTTAGAAATTATTCCGCATTATTTAAACTGGTTCGTCTTCTCATCATAGGAATAATTAATCGCATGCATCTTTCCAACAAGATCGTTGATATCAATATTGTTTGATGAACAAAAATCTGAAAGATAGGAGTAATGATCGCGCAGCTGGGTATTGACATAACTGAGAAGAATAGCCGGATCTTTTGGTAAATGATTGATTTCCATTTTTATCATCATTCCTTTCAATTGAATTACAAGCCGAAATAAAAATATTCCGTTTTATGCTATATAGTATACCCCGATTTTTCCTATTTAGTCAAATAATAATTCTGATATTTTACTTGCAACATGAAAAATTTCAATGTATACTCTATAAAACAGAAAATAGAACAAGAAGATGATGAAAGGAGCAGATTGTTTTTAATTAAAGTCAGAGTTTAAAGTTTTTTGACAGTGGTTTTCTAAATACATGGATTAAAAACAAAGAGAAATAGAATGGAAAAAATCGCAAGTTTTACAATCAATCATTTAAAATTAGAACCAGGAATTTATGTATCAAGATATGATTATATTGGTGATGAAGTAATCACGACATTTGACATTAGAATGACCAGACCGAATTATGAACCGGTGATGAATACAGCAGAGGTTCACGCCATAGAACATCTTGGGGCTACGTTTCTAAGAAATCATGACGAATGGGGAAAAAAAGTAATCTACTTTGGACCGATGGGATGCAGGACCGGATTTTATCTGTTGCTTGCGGGAAAGCTTACGTCGAAAGATATTGTTGATCTTGTGAGGGAAATGTTTACGTTTATCGCTGGGTTTGAAGGTACAGTTCCGGGTGCCTCTGCCAGAGATTGTGGCAATTACCTTGATATGAATCTCAATATGGCTAAATATGTTGCAAGAAAGTACCTTGAGAATACATTGACTGATATTGATGAAAAACATTTAGTATATCCGGAGTAAGCGTTGTTTGCACAACAATTCTGAAAGAAAATAGAGTATTACAAACGCCTAACAGGATGAAGAATAGAAAGGATTCTGCGAAATAGAGCAGATATGGTATCGATATGAATACGAATCAGATCATTGGAATAATTGGAGCTATGGATGAGGAAGTAGCAAAATTGAAAGAATGTATTGAGGAGGTTGCCATTCAAACGATTGCCTCAATGGATTTTTATCACGGGAAACTTTCAGGGAAAGAGGTCGTCGTTGTTCGTTCCGGAATCGGTAAAGTTAATGCAGCAATATGCGCACAGATTTTGGTGGATCACTACCATGTTTGTGCAATCATCAATACAGGAATTGCGGGTTCTCTCAATGCGGATATCAATATCGGGGATATTGTTTTATCAAAAACGGCATTACAACATGATGTAGATGCAGTCTCATTTGGTTATGACCTGGCTGTGATTCCCAGAATGGAGACATCTGTATTTGATGGTGACGAACATCTGATCAACATTGCAAAAGAAGTGTGTGAAGAAAAGATTCACGACATACGGGTATTTGTAGGAAGAGTTGTAAGTGGAGATCAGTTTATTTCTGATAAAGCAAAAAAAGAATGGCTGATTGAGAATTTTAAAGCGGACTGCACAGAGATGGAAGGGGCAGCAATCGCCCATGCGGCTTATCTCAATCAAATTCCTTTTCTTATTATAAGGGCAATTTCGGATAAAGCAGATGACAGTGCGCATATGGATTATCCGGAATTTGAAAGTATGGCAATTAAAAATTCAGTTTTATTACTGAAATCTATTATTGAAAAACTCTAGAAGATTCACTGTGAATTGGATGGAAGAATGGTGAAAATTGGTGGCAATCAGTGAACCAATTCGTCAACCGTCACAAATTCATATCCCTCTTTGGTAAGCTGGTCTACAATAATGAGGGCAGCATCCACAGAGGTTTCGAAAATATCATGAAGTAAAATGATGTCGCCATCTTTAACACGAGATAATATATGTTTTACAACAGCGTCAGTATTTAAGACACTCCAGTCACGCGGGTCGACAGTCCAAAGTACGGGGATAAGATCTGTTTCTCTCTGCAGTGATTTTGGAAGCGAACCATAGGGAGGTCTTATATACTGAATTTTTTTTCCTGTATATTCTTCTATGAGAGCATTTGTCATAGAAATTTCTTCAGATGCTTTGCTCTCGCTGATACATGAAAGCTGCACATGGGAATACGTATGATTCCCTATGATATGTCCTTCATCACTCATCTGTTTGACAACTTCCGGATATTCTTTGACATTTAAGCCGATTACAAAAAATGTGGCTTTTACTCCTCTTTGTTTTAATCCTTCCAGTAGTTTTAGTGTATATACGGGATGTGGTCCGTCATCAAAAGTAAGGGCCACTCTTTTTTTACCATTTATTTCACTTGTATCCGGATTAGCATCGTGCTCCCCATAGGAGAATGGTTCCATGGATGTTGTGATCAATTGTTTGGCAAAACTTTGCCATATGATATTCATCATGATCAATAGAACAAAAAGGGAGATGATTAAAAAATGAAAATTGATATTTTTTTTCATATTCAAATACCGCTCAATCTCTCATGAATATTGAGATAGAAAAAATTAACTTACTAAATTATATGCTTTTATGAAAGTTAAATGAATAAGAAAATGCAATTTAGTAAAAAATAGTGATATCTCCCAAGGAACTTGGAGTATCATTGCGGCATTAAATAGGAAGTAACAAAATGGGGTTTGGAAAAATGAATGTCAAAAAGAGAAAGATTCATGATTTTGAAATGCTTAAAAAGTATATCGTAATTGCACTTGCATCCATAGGATATGGAGCGGGGATTGAATTGTTTCTTGACAAGAATAATCTGGTTCCGGGGGGAGTGGGAGGACTTTCCATTATTATCAACAGATTGACAGAAATCAATACGGGAACGATTATCTTTAGTTTGAATATTCCGATTATTATAATAGGAATCTGTAGACTGGGTTTGCCGGTTATTGCAGACTCCATTTATGCGATTATCATTTCCAGTGCAGCAGTAAACTATTTGGAACAATTTGAACCGGTGACAAATGATGTTTTGCTGGCTGCCTTGATGGGAGGAACAATCGTATCATACTGTCTGGGAATCGTTTTAAAAGAAGGTGCGACAACAGGCGGAAGTGATATTATTGTGATGATGATCAAATTAAAATATCCCTATTTAAAAACAGGAAATATTTTTCTTATGGTAGATTTGGTGATTGTCGCTATGTCGGCATTTACATTTGAACATACGGACAATGCGTTCTATTCTGCATTGACCGTTGTAACATCCGGTGTTGTTTTGGATCAAGTTTTATATGGAAGAGATGAGGCAAGAATCCTATATATTGTGTTCAAGGATTCTAAAAATGAAGAGATTCTTTCAGAAAGACTTCTCATGGAGCTTCATGTAGGGGTGACTTATCTTAAGGGGTATGGAGCATACAGGCAGAAAGATAAGAAAGTAATTATGTGTGCAGTTCATAAGAAGCTTCTTCCTAAAGCAAAACAAATTGTAAAAGAAATAGATGACAGCGCGTTTTTAATCATTACTTCGGCCAATGAAATTATTGGAGAGGGATATAAAAGTCATTATGCAAAAAACCTATAGAGATATTAGTTGACAAACGGGAATAAAATTGATATTCTTTTATTCAGAAACAAAGGCGTTTCTCCAACGGGTGGAGAGCGTCTTTTTTTAGCAAAATGTAAAATAATGATGGATGATGTGACGGAGGTAAGACTGATGAAGTATACGAAACAGGAAATCCTTGATCTGATTGAAGAAGAGGATGTTGAGTTTATCAGACTGCAGTTTACAGATATGTTTGGAACGATGAAAAATGTTGCCATCACTGTAAGCCAGTTAGAGAAAGCGTTAGATAATAAATGTATGTTTGATGGTTCAGCAATTGACGGATTCACTAGAATTGAAGAATCTGATATGTATCTATATCCGGATTTGTCGACATTTACAATTTTTCCATGGAGACCACAACAAGGAAAGGTTGCCAGGTTCATATGTGATATTCATAGACCTGATGGTTCACCGTTTGAAGGGGATCCGAGATACATACTCAAAAAAGTATTGAAAGAAGCAGAAGAATTGGGATATACATTTAATGTGGGACCGGAATGTGAATTTTTCCTTTTCCATACGGATGATTATGGAAATCCGACTACCATAACCCATGAAAAAGCAGGTTATTTTGATTTGGGACCAATTGATTTGGGGGAAAATGCAAGAAGGGATATGGTATTAAATCTGGAAAAAATGGGATTTGAAGTGATAAAATCGCACCATGAAATTGCACCGGGGCAGCACGAAATTGATTTTAAATATGATGATGCGTTGACAACTGCTGATAATATTATGACATTCAAGCTGACGATTAAATCCATTGCAAAAAGGCATGGACTTCATGCGACTTTTATGCCAAAACCAAAATCGGGTATTAATGGTTCAGGAATGCATTTGAATTTATCACTTCATAAAGATGGAAAAAACGTGTTCTGGGATGAGCAGGACAAAAATAAGCTTAGTAAAGAAGCCTACTATTTTATTGCAGGAATTATGAAGCATATTAAAGGGATGACAGTTGTGAATAATCCCCTGGTCAATTCGTATAAAAGACTTGTGCCGGGATATGATGCACCGGTCTATATCGCATGGTCACCAATCAGCAAAAGCCCTTTGATTAGAATTCCTTTTTCAAACGGCGAAAATACAAAGATTGAACTTCGGTGTCCGGATCCTGCAGCCAATCCATATATGGTACTTGCCTTATGTCTCGCAGCAGGTCTTGACGGAATCAAAAATCAACTTGTACCACCTGCGCAGGTGGATGCCAATATTTTTGAGATGACACAAGTGCAGAGAGAGGAAGCAAAGATTGACAGACTTCCGCAAAACCTATGTGATGCCATCGAAAGATTTAAAGAAGATGAGTTTGTCAGAAGTGTTCTTGGAGAACATATTTCGAATAATTATATCAGTGCAAAGAAAAAAGAGTGGCAGGAGTACAGGACTCAGATCACAAATTGGGAAATAGAACAATACCTGCATAAATTTTAGAGGTGTTTTATTTTTTGACCGGAGGTGATGGCACATGATTGAAATTTTAGTTGTATTTCCAAAGCTGGAGGATGGAAGAGGAATTAAAAATCTTCTTATGCGAAATGGATATAGTGTTACAGCTGTGTGTACGTCCGGGGCCCAGGCTATGTCAATCATAGATGATATGGATTATGGTATAGTAGTATGTGGTTATAAAATCAATGATATGTTATATTCAGAGTTGTTTGAAAATATGCCGGATACAATTCAGATGCTGTTGGTTGCATCAAGGATGAAATTAGAAGGTGGAGTCATTGAAGGTGTGGTAAGTGTAGAAATGCCATTGAAAGCGTATGATCTGATCAATACCCTTGAAATGATGACACAGGCTCTCAGAAGAATTAAGAAAAAAGGAAGAGATAAGCCTAAGGAAAGAAATGTGGCGCAAAAAGCAATTATTGATGAGGCGAAAAAGCTATTAATGGAAACAAGAAATATGACAGAGGAAGAAGCCC
>CACYDA010000104.1 GCA_902773095.1 uncultured Lachnospiraceae bacterium
ATGCTATCCGTTTGGTTAATGCACCAACCACAGATACCCTTCGCCCTTGTCGTGAAGAGAGTGTTGACTTCGACAATACGCAGAACCTCTATATTGAGGGTGACAATTTGCAAGTACTGAAACTGCTCCGTGAGAACTATTTGGGCAAGGTGAAGATGATTTATATCGACCCACCTTACAATACAGGTAATGACTTTGTGTATAACGATGACTTCTCGCAGTCGGCTGGTGAGTATATGCACAATAGCGGACAGGCAGATGAAGAAGGAAATCGCCTTGTGGCCAATCCTGAAAGTAATGGTCGT
This sequence comes from uncultured Lachnospiraceae bacterium, assembly GCA_902773095.1. Lineage (GTDB taxonomy): Bacteria > Bacillota > Clostridia > Lachnospirales > Lachnospiraceae > Bovifimicola. The sequence goes on from CACYDA010000104.1 coordinate 306, forward strand.
TTCCATACCGACTGGCTCAACATGATTTATCCACGACTGAAAGTAGCAAAGGACTTGTTGAGTGAGGATGGAGCTGTTTTTATTTCTATTGGGGATGACGAAGAGGCAAATCTTATTAAAGTGTGCGATGAAGTTTTTGGGGAACATAACTTTATTGCAAGTATTTGTCACAAACATCGAGCATCAGTTTCAAACGATAGAATTATCTCTGAAAACCATAATCACCTCGTATTCTATGCAAAAAACATCAACATAACATTTGCTAATCAAAAACGCATTGGTGATGACCCAGTCTTGGAAGGTTTCAACCTTCACGATGAAAAAGGTGATTATAAACTAACGCCTGTTGACGGTCCAGGAGGAGCTAAAAAAGGAAATCCGCATTATGAGTTTTTGGGTGTAACAGGTTATTGGAGATATTCCAAAGAAACTATGCAGAAGAAATATGATGCAGGTCTTATAGTAAGGACTCCAAATGGCCTACAACAAAAGTATTATAAGGATCAAGCAAAGGAATCCAGAAGAACTGTTACGACATGGTGGGACGATGATTTTCTTACATCTTCTGCTACAAAGGCTTTAGACAATCTGATGGGAGGCAAATGCTTTGATAATCCTAAGAATGTAAATCTTGTCCTTCGTTGTATCAAGATGATAACGAATTTTGATGACGATGCCATTATACTTGATTTCTTTTCAGGTAGTGCTACTACCGCCCATTCTGTTATACAACAAAATGCCACAGATGGGAAACATCGCAAATTCATTTTAGTACAATTGCCAGAAAAACCAACAGAGAATAGCGTTGCACAATTAGCAGGCTACAAAAATATCTGTGAAATCGGTAAAGAACGCATTCGTCGTGCAGGCAAGAAGATCAAGGAAGAAAGTCCGCTGACTACGCAAAACCTTGATACTGGTTTCCGCGTGCTGAAACTCGACTCGTCGAACATGGAGAATGTGTATTACACCCCAGAGGAGTTCGATCAAAGAGACTTGTTTGAGGACAACATCAAGTCAGACCGAACAGAAGAAGACCTGCTGTTCCAGACGATGATAGATCTCGGCATTGAACTGTCCGCTAAAATCGAGCAAACGCAGATTGCCGGCAAGACGGTTTGGAATGTTAGCGATGGCTACTTGATGGCTTGCTTTGATGAGGCTGTGAATGAAACTACCATCACGGAGATAGCCAAGCAACAGCCTTACTATTTCGTGATGCGCGACAAGAGCCTCGCCAACGATAATGTAGCAGATAACTTCGAGCAGATATTCAATCACTATAGTAAGGATACAATCAGAAGAATACTTTAAAAACATAGATATGAAGCCCAAAAATACATTAGCCATTTTGATGTTGTTTGCCTGCCTGAGCATTTTCGGGCAGCAGTTAAAAAGTGTCTCTATGCAAGGAGCCACACAACATGCAGCTGTTCAAACTGCCACCAATCAGCAAGAATCCATCAAGCAGTTACAGACTGAGAATGAGTCAATGAAAGCGCAACTTGAAAAGATGGAAAAAGAGATAGAACTGTATCGAGGTGATGTGAGAACCAAAGTTGCAGAATTGGACTACGCCCAAGATCGTTGGTTGAATAAATTAGCTATTATTATGGGATTGATAGGTGTCGTCCTCGGTATAGCTGCACCTTTCTTAATTAATAAGGAGTATAGAAAACGTTTTGAAAGTCGGTTTTCTGAAATGAAGGCAGATTTAAAAGGTCAAGTAACGACGGCGACAGAACAGGCACATAAAGCTCAAAATGTACTTGATCAAATACAGCCTAAAGTTTATTCTGTTGTGGAGCAAGTTAAAACAGCAACTAGGCAAGTTGAAGATGCAACAAAGCTGGCATATAAAGCAGAGCTTGCATCCAATCAAATGCAAGATCAAGTAAAGATGGTCAGTAAACAAGTGTCCACAGCTACAGAACAGGCTCGTAAAGCAGAACAAGCCTCTAACCAAATGCAACAAAAAGTAAAAGATGTTGCCGATCAAGTGGCAGCAATTACGCAACAAGCTATGATTGCAACAGATCAAGCAAGACAGGCAAAGCAGGCTGTTACAGATATAGAAGTGATAAAAACACATATTAACAAGATTGAGGAAAAGATTAATGCTGATACAATTGCTGCTGAAAAGGCTGCAAAGGAAGCTAAGGCTAATCAGATTTTTACTTCTGCTGTTAATGAGAAAGACCCGTTGAAAGCTATTGAATTATATAATCAAGTTGTTGAGCTTAAACCTGATTATTATGAGGCATATTGTAATCGGGCTCTTAGAAAATATGATATACATGACCAAACTGGTGCGCTGGCTGATATAGACAAAGCTATTGCTTTGAAAAGCGATGATGGGGACTTATATTTAAATCGTGCAATTATAAAAGATAATGGCGGTGATTTGGGAGGCGCCTTGGTGGATTTGAATAAAGCAATTTCCATAAAATCTTATGATGCAGAAATATTTTACAATAGAGGAATTGTAAAAGATGAACTGGGGGATAAAAAAGGCGCATTGTGTGATTACGATAAAGCAATAGATATAAACCCTGATTACGCTATGGCGTTAAATAATCGTGCTAATATTTATTTGGAATTAGGAGAACTTGATAAAGCACTTTGTGATGTGAATGTAGCTATAGAAAAGGCTTCTAATGATTGTTATTGCTATGATACACGTGGTCAAATATATATGGCAATGGACAGATATGATGATGCGTTGAAAGACCTAAACCATTCTTTATCTTTAGATGGTAATTACATAGAGGCTTTAGAGAATCGTGCACAATGTTTCCGTAAATTGGCAGAAGAAGAGCAAGACCATGCAAAGAAAGATGATTTGCTTGCAAAAGCAGAAGCCGATGAACAAAAGATAGTATCTTTAAAGAAAGATAGTAAAGCATGAAGTTTAAGTTTAAGATACAACAATAC
>CACYDA010000105.1 GCA_902773095.1 uncultured Lachnospiraceae bacterium
ATAAGGCATATGTTACCAAATATGAAAAACACGCCAGCCTTCTCGCCAGAAAAATCTCCATGCTTGATGATGAAGATCTCCGTCTGGTCGTAGTCGGTGGTGATGGTACAATCAATGAAGTCATTAATGGGATTCAGGATTTTCATAAGGTAAAGATGGGCGTTATTCCAACCGGTTCAGCAAATGATTTTGCACGTGGTCTGAAACTTCCTAACCATACCGGCAAAGCTCTTGAAAAAATCCTTGCATCAGATGGAAATTTGAATATTGATTTGGGGCAAGTCACATCAGGTAATGGCAAAAAACATTTATTTGGAATAAGTTCCGGCATCGGTATGGATGCCATCGTCTGCAAAAAAGTTCAGGGGTCACTTCAAAAAAAGATTCTCAATCAATTGCATTTAGGGAACATGGTGTATGTTTTAATGACAATTCAGACACTTTTTTCCATGAAGAAATACAAAGTGAGTATTTTCATTGAAGGATATAATGAACATATTTTTCAAACAGAGCAGACAATGCATTTTCAAGATTTAATTTTTCTTGCCGGTATGAATTTGCCGGCTGAAGGCGGTGGTGTTTTGATGGCACCAGAGGCAAATGTCAATGATGGAATGTTGAGTATTTGTGCCATAAACGGTCTTCCTAAATGGCGTGCATTTCTCCTGCTTCCTCTTCTAGTTGCAGGAAAACATACCTCGTGTAATGGTGTCAATATTTTCAATACATCTTCTCTTACACTTCAAAGTGAAATTCCTATGGTTCTTCATACTGACGGCGAATATATTGGGGATGTTACAGTTCTAAAAATGGAGATTTTACCATCCATCTTAAGAATACTCATCTGAGTATTCTTAAGATGGATCCTAATTCACCACCTTTTGAAGGAATTCTGACACATATTTTTGATAGGTTTGAGGATCTGTCAGAATTGACTCTGCATGTCCCGCTCCTTTAATCAGGTGATATTCCTGATACCCCTGTGTTCTTTTTGACATGTCTTTAGAATTTTTTGGAAGAATAAATGTGTCCTTCTCTCCATGAATAAACAAAATTGGAATTTTGTTTTCATTAAGAGAATCAATTGGCCTCATCTTTTTTAAGGAATAATGGTATCGGATTCTGGCCCCGATATTCGTCAAATCTACTAAAACAGAAGGCAAATGTGCATTCTTATATCCACCCCGCAACACATTTTCTATATCTGAAAAACCACAGTCCGCCACTACAAAATCCACCTCCGGATGATACTTTAAGGACGTAATCGTCGAAGCCGCTCCTAAAGACTCTCCATGCAAACCTAGTTTCGACAGATTAGGATATCTTTTCTTGGTGTCTTTCACAAGCAAGGATAGATCCTTTCCCTCAAGAATTCCATAAGTAGTAAATGTCTTCTTATTCTCTCCATGACCACGAAGATCGTAAATGATACAATTATATCCCAAATCCAGATACATGTGGGCATATTTCAGTGACCCCATGCGGTTATCTGTATAGCCATGGGATAGAATGATATACTTGTCCGACTCAACAGGATTTTTGAGTAATTCTACATGAAGTTCGCAGCCATCATACCCGGATACAAGATACTCTGTTTTCTCCATCTTCTTGTAAAAAGAGGTATCATAATGATCTGATTGCCATTTCATTGCTTCTTCTAATGTTTGTCGCTGTCCTGTCATTACATAAGATGCCATCCATATTGAAGATAGTGGCAACAGAATCATATTAAATGGGATTATAATGGATATGATTTTTAATACTTTTCGCTTTTTTCCAATATTGTTTTTTTTCTTCATCTTTTATCATCTCGTTTCTTTTAGCTTGTGTTATGTCTAAAGGCTTATGGCTAACATTATTCGCTAAATTTCCGTTTTTGTTAGCCATTTCTTTGTTTTTCCTTGCTAATTGATAGGTCTGTGGCTAACAATATCATTATTTTTCCGTTTTTGTTAGCCATTTAGAGTCTCCAGATCAAATTTCTTAGAATCTCAGCATCAAATTTTTGCATTTTTTCTTTGAACAAACAACACCACTACTCCATCCACATCTTCTCCGTTCGGGCGAAGGACAGTCGTTGCTCCTGATAATATCATCATATTCCCTCAGATAATATTCTAGCAATATAATCGCTTTACATTTGCTACATACTTCTTGCAAAGATTCCATCCAACATGTTTCTTTTTTCAACTGAACCATACCCCCTCTCCTGTCATACTAATCAAAAATTCAATGGTGTTGTTACCACATCAACTCATTTTTTTCGTAATTGAATTCATTCTATATTATTGAATATCTTTTTTTCTGTATTGACCATAAGCAGTGATTCTACCGTTATGTTCAGATTCTTTATTCCTTTGGTTTTCCCATAATATTTCGTAAGATTCTTTGTTTTAATCGCTTCCATCATAACTCCTTTTTCTCTGCCCTTTTCTCACTGATATATACTTGATGGGCATAGATTACAGTAGCAACACATGCTAACATCAGCAATGCCATTGAAAGTATTGTCACTGCATAAGAACCGGATACCACTGCTGCCACGATGATCATAAAAATCCCTGTCAACATCAATACAAAACCACCAAATCGGTTTGTTTTTCTCCATGTAGTATCATTATACATACTCCATGAAATTCTGACACCAATTACATGATTCATTCTGGTTTTTGGCATCATATTTCCTATCACAATGAGCAGAATACCAATCATAATAAAGGATACTTTTCCCCAATCAACTGCCGCCTGTGAACTCTCTAATTCTGCTGTCTTATATGCAACATACAAAAAATAGATCTGCAGCGCAGTATACATGACTGCCATCCCTATTCCCACAGTACCAAATACCTTTGCATTTGACAAAGCTGCTGCAGCGTCCTTTTCGCCAATAGAGGTGCTTGCTTTCTTCTCAAAATGCCACATCATCAGTGTCCAGAAAAAAGAGAGTGCTAAAATAATCACCGGAAATATCATCATTTCATATTTTGAACCCCAGCGGTCAATCGTTCCAGACATGTCATAATGCATCGGCACACGATCTGGCATCCATTGAAGAACGAGTGCCGTTCCAACAATCGGAATCAAAGAAATTATCCACATTACTTTTTTCATCACTTACCACCTCCAAATTGTCCTACCCACAAAAGCAACTCCTCAAAAACAGATGTATTAATCTCATAGTAAACAAAATTCTTTTGCTTATACTCCATAATCAGATCTGCATCTTTGAGTAACTTTAAATGATAGGATAAAGCCGCCGGTGTAATCGCAAGCTTTTTAGCAATCTCTCCGGCATTCATTCTTCCATCTTTTAACATAACGAGTATTTCCCTGCGCTGCTCATCTGACAACACTTTAAAAATATTGGTTTTTCCCATCTTTAAACCTGCTTTCAAAAGTATTTAAAATATTTTTTAAATGCTAACATCATTATAATTCCGGTAATTATCTTTGTCAATTAATATTTAAAAATATTTTTAAATACTATGTGCGTATAATACAGGCAGGGATTTGCTGTTGAATAGCAAATCCCTGCCTGTAAAAAAAATCTATGATGATATTAATAAAAGTCTCTGTCAAACTTCCCAAAACATCATGCCTATTCTCCCATATAGATTGATACACATTTTAAGAAATCGTTATGTTCCTCCAGTGTACAAGTACCATAATTCGAGTGCGAGCCATTCACTGTCCATGAACATACAAAAGGATATTCCCCCAACCCTTTTTCAACGGTGAAGTATCTGATATTATCAAAAGCAAGATCAAAGAACAAATAACTCCAATAACAAAGAGGTGTTTCTTCCGGCTCCGGGAAAACAAGTTTCACCATCATCAACTCATCCGTCAACTTGGCTGCTTCTACTTTAAAATCATTTTCCGTGTATGGGTTTTCAACATTGTTCTTTTCAAAAATGTCATTGACAATACGAAACAGTATTCCTTGATCATGCAGAACCAAAGCAACAAACTCTCCCTTATTCTCAAAAAACCATTTTGGCAAAAGCTGATGTTCAAAAAAATACCTGATAGAATGTCGATCCATTGCAATTCTCCCCTTCCCGGTATGGAAAAGAAAATCAGTAAGGTCTTCTTTATTTGTAATTAATATATTTTTCACTTAACTCTTTTGCGTTAATATGTGTTGCCAAAGCGTTGCCAAAACTTAAACAAATTTGCTTGGAATACGCATAAATAAAGGCTTAATTTTCACAAAAGGTTATTCCATCTCGCAAAGTTTGATGTGATTTTGATTCGTTTTAGTTCGTTTTCTATACTGTATAATTTTTAAAACGCTGGTTTTTTCACACATTATTTTTCGTTTCACACACTTTTAGTACCAATCCAGTACCAGCTATTTTTTTCATTATTGTGTGTAGTTCCTGTGGCTTG
>CACYDA010000106.1 GCA_902773095.1 uncultured Lachnospiraceae bacterium
AAAGGCATAGACGGACTTGCTGTCATTTCTGCAATCGTTGCGAAGGAAGATGTGGAGGGAGCAGCAAGACAGATGTATGAGGCATTTACATGTGGCATTTAGTCCATTCCTCTGTCTTCGTCACGGCATGAAAAATGTTCTTTTTATAGTATTTGTTTGTTCTGTGAAGATTGGCAATCATATCTTTGACATCACTTCGTCTTGAGTGATTGTCATACGGACATGGATTGGATACCACAGGAAGTTGATATTGATTGGCAAATCCTTTCACCATAGATTCCGGAAGATAAATCATCGGGCGGATGACAGTGAAGGAATCCTGCTTAGTCACCGGAGGGAAACAGTAAAACTGTCCTTCGTACAGCAGTGAGAGAAGGGCAGTTTCAATCACATCATCCATATGGTGGGCATAGGCAAGCTTGTTGCAGCCAAGCTCTGTCATGGCGTTTTTTAAAGCACCACGGCGGAGTCTGGCACAAAGGGAGCAAAATGGCTTGCCATTGTCATGCGCATTTAAAATATCATAGATTTTTGTATCGATTACTGTGTAAGGGACATTTAATTTTGTACACAGTTTTCGTACCTCTTCGAAATTCATCTCTTTATATCCGAGATTGACAGTTACTGCCTGTAGTGAAAAATGGTCAGGATAAAATTTTCTAAGACCGGCAAGGGCATAAAGCAGCGTCAGAGAATCTTTTCCGCCAGAAATGCCAACCGCAACATGATCGCCTTCTTGAATCATAGCATAGTCTGTAAATGCACGTCTTACATAACTGTATAGTTTTTGAATGTCCATTTTTATTTCTCCATTTCGTAATCGTAGTATAGCATAGGTGTTCCAACATGAGATGGATCATCTGGATAGAATCATGATTTGAATATTCATCAATGATGACCAAGCTGCCAGAATGCAATGGCGCTTGCAGCAGCTACATTCAATGAATCGACGCCATGATGCATAGGAATACATACGGTATAATCGCATAGTGTAATGGTATTCATTGAAAGTCCGTCTCCTTCCGTTCCCATGATGATGGCAAGTTTTTCTTCAGAGTGGAGCATAGGATCGTCAATATCGACAGAATCATTTTGAAGAGCCATTGCAACCGTTTTAAAACCGAGCTCTTTTATCTTGTCAAGATAGTGACAGGAATCATTTACCTGATGATTACTGTCATGATATTTTTCATGATTGCTGTTATGGTATTTTTCATGATCGCAGTCAAGAAATGTCCATGGTATCTGAAAAACAGTTCCCATGCTCACTCTTTCTGAGCGTCTGTAAAGCGGGTCACTGCAGGCTTTTGTTAAGAGGATACCGTCCATGCCAAGTGCGGCAGCAGAGCGGAAAATAGCACCTACATTCGTAGGATTTACCACATCTTCAAGTATGACAATTCTTTTTGCATTTCTGCACACATCTTCTACACTGGAAAGTGTTTTTCGTTTCATGGCACAAAGCAAACCTCTGGTCAGTTGAAAACCGGTTAGTTTTGTTAATACATCAAATTCGGCAGTATAAATAGGAACATTACTGGTGATACCGGCAAGCTCGAGATTCTGTATCCGGTCAATCAGCTCTTTTGCTTCCCCTTCAATCTGTTTGAGCTCCACTAATACGGAGACAGGTTCATAACCTGCATCAAGAGCTCGCATGGCAACTTTTGGGCTTTCAGCGATAAAGAGTCCCAGGTTAGGTTCATAGATATGTAAAAGCTGTGCTTCTGAAAAACGTGCATAAACATCTAATTCAGAAGCTGAAAAATCCGTTATTTTGATGATCTTTGGCATGGAATGACCTTTCTATTTGATTTCTGATGCTCTCTTCAATGCTTCGTCAATATGAGGAAGGAAGTTTTTAGCACCTACTTTTTCAATAAAATTTGCTTTTTCCATAGTGCGGTACGGTTGTTCGTTCACATGGGAGAATACAAGCTGTACATTATTTTTTGAACATTTCTCATAAAGCTGTTCTAATGAGTGCATAGCAGTTGCGTCTATGGCAGGTACACCACGCATACGGATAACCAGACATTTTGTGAATTCTTTAAACGAAATTTCAGCTAGCTGGTCTGCATCACCGAAGAACATTGGTCCGCTTATTTCATATACCCTTACATGCTGAGGGATTTCTTTCAAATCTGAACCGTCAGGATGATCTTCCGGATCATAGTATTTCCAACCGTTGATCCGGGATTCCTCGCTCATACGTTTCATAAAAAGTACACATGCGATGATCATACCAACTTCAATAGCCACTACAAGGTCAAATACAATTGTCAGTACAAATGTGACAACGAGAACAATGATATCGCTCTTTGGAGCAGTCTTGCACAGATGGATGAAGTTCTTTGCCTGACACATATTATAAGCAACTGTAAACAGGATGGCAGCAATCGTAGGCATTGGTATGAGCGCTGCATAAGGCATGAGAACAATCAAAACAAATACAAGAATAATGGAGTGTACCATTCCGGCAACCGGAGTTCTTCCACCATTTTTGATATTGGCAGCAGTTCTTGCGATTGCTCCGGTGGCAGGAATACCTCCAAAAAGTGCAGAACCGATGTTACCTGCACCCTGTGCAATCAGTTCCATATTGGAACGGTGTTTTGAATTAATCATACTGTCAGCAACCACACATGATAACAGAGATTCGATAGCAGCAAGAATAGCAATTGTAAATCCGTTAGAGGCGGAGTTCCTGATCATGCTGAAACTTACCTTAGGAATATGTAGCTTAGGCAGTTTGTTGCTGATTGTATATAAGTCACCAATCGTATTGACATTCAGATCAATGAACTTCACCATAAGAATACCAACGATGACAGCAATGAGAGAACCTGGTATTTTTTCATTGATCTTTGGCCAGATTATGAGGATAACCAGACAGGTAAACCCAACTATCAGTGCATCATAATTAACCGTATTAATATTGTTGGCAAAAGATTTGATTTTATCTGTTGTTTCAATCGTAACTGTTCCTTCAGGGTAAGTTAATCCAAAGAAATCTTTTAACTGCCCGATTAAAATAGTGACAGCAATTCCGGCAGTAAAACCGGTTGTAATTGTATAAGGGATGAATTTGATCAGACTACCGAGCCTTAATACTCCCATCAGGATTAAAATTACTCCGGCAAAAATGGTAGCAATCATCAATCCGTCCATGCCACTTGTTGCGACAATGCCTGCCACAATTGTTGCAAAAGCTGCAGTAGGTCCGGCAATCTGCACCCTGCTTCCGCCAAGAAAAGAAATAATAAAACCTGCCACAATCGCTGTGTAAATACCTTCTTCAGGTCCAACACCGGATGCAAGGGCAAGCGCAATTGAAAGTGGAAGCGCAATAATAGCTACAATAATACCTGATACTACATCAGAAACGAATTGTTTTTTTGTGTAACCTTTTAATACTGTAAAGAGCATAGGTTTTAGTTTTTCGTGATCCATTGTAAAACTCCATGCTGCGGCTTGTATTTTTGATTCACGGTCAGTGCGCAGCGAAGACCGAAAGAGTATGCAAAAATGCATACGTTCCCGATTATAACACAACATAATCGAGAGTGTAAATATTAATTTAACCATTATTTATGATAAAATGATTTCACATTATCCGTATTATCTGATATAATAACCATATGTCGTTAAGAACGGAGGAGTACATAGTGAAAAAAATAATAGTTTTGGATTTGGAGTTTTGCATGATTTCAAATGGGAATAAGAAACGATTCAAACAACTGCGAAATGAAATAATTGAAATTGGAGCGGTCATGCTCGATGAGGAAATGAATACATTAGATACTTACCAGAAATATGTCAAGCCACAGTACAGTGAAGTATCAAAAAAAATCACAAATCTGACAGGTATTACAAATGAAATGCTGCGGGATAAAGAAGATTTTGAGCCATGCATCAAAGATTTTATTGTGTGGCTTGGTGAAGATTTAAATGAAGTAGAGATCTGTTCGTGGTCAATGACAGATTTAGAACAGATTAAATGCGAGATAGAAGAAAAGAATATTGAACTGGATCATTTGGATGACTTTTTTGATGGATGGAGAGATATTCAAAAAGAGTTCAGCAAAGGGTTGTGCTTTGATGGAATTGTTTCATTAGAGGGCGCAATGCACGCTGTAGATGAGAATTTTGCCGGAAAAGCACATGATGCATTGGCAGATGCTCAGAATACGGCAAAGCTTGTGATGCTGATGAAAGATAAGAAGATGTTTGAAAAGAGAACCAAAACGCTGCGTTCACTGTTTGAAAAGAAAGATACAGGATATGCTTTAGGGGCAGATTTGTTCAAAGATTTTTTGAATCCATGAAGCCTTGATCCGATGTTCTTTCTATCGTTGAGGCACCGGCAAACGCCGGTGTCTTTTCTTCTTTTTTAGGAAGTTCGCAAGAATTTCCTAATGGCTGTTGCTTCACAAACGGCTAAAACTCATCCGGATATTGTAAATATCAAAAATGCTTGACGGATTTGTCGTAATATGATAATTTTTTGCATTGACTTGTCAAGTAATCAGATGAGTGATGAAAAATGTTAAAATATGCGAAAGGAAGTTGTGAAAATGGATGACGCTGTGATTGAATTAAAAGGACTCACTAAAAATTATGGTGATTTACAGGTTTTAAAGGGAATAGACCTGACAATTCATAAAAACGAATTTCTCACCCTGCTTGGTCCTTCAGGATGTGGAAAAACAACAACTCTCCGGATTATTGCGGGATTTGAAGAACCGAGTGGTGGAGAAGTATTGTTCGACAGTGTGAATATTACAAAGTTACCAGACCATACATCATCTGGTCAATCCTGATTGTAATTTTACCATTGCTTCTCATTGTGTTATATTCCTTCACCACTGGAGGAAATGAACTTGTTAACATTCAGTTTACATTGACCAATTTCAAAAAACTTGGGGAACCAATCTATCTCGATGTGTTGAAAAAGTCATTTGTACTGGGCATTTTATCAGTCGGGATTTGTCTGGTGTCAGGATATATGCTTGCCTATGTGATTACAAAATTTAGTGACAGCGCACAGGATCTTTTGATTCTTTTGGTCACAATTCCGATGTGGATTAATACACTTTTAAGGACATACGCATGGATGAGTCTTCTATCTGATAACGGACTCATCAATCAATGCCTTGGGTTTTTGGGATTATCGCCGATGACGCTGATGTACACAGATTTTGCTGTGGTTTTGGGACTGATTAGTGATATGCTTCCTTTTATGGTAATTCCGATCCATACATCTATTAGAAAAATAGACAAATCGCTGATTGAAGCCTCACATGATCTGGGCGCGAATAACTTTCAGACATTCTGGAAGGTTATTTTTAAGATGTCTATACCGGGAGTCATCAATGGGGTGATGATGACCTTTTTATTATCTATATCAACATTCGTTATTCCGAAGCTGTTGGGTGGAGGACAGTATATGCTGATCGGTAATCTGATTGAAAATCAGTTTATCTCAGTAGGAAACTGGAATTTTGGAAGCGCGATTTCCATTATTCTGACGATTATTATCTTTGTGGGATTGTTGATCATGAAGAAGTTTGACCATGACGAAAAGGAGGATGAAAAATCATGAAATCAGAAAAAAGATCGAAAGTTTTTTATGGTATTTATATAGCAGTCTGTTTTTTGTTTTTTTATCTTCCCATTGTAGTAATGATGATATTTTCGTTTAATCATTCGAAATCTCTTACAAGCTGGTCAGGTTTTTCTCTCAGGTGGTATGAGAGACTCATCAATGATGGTTCAATTATGAAAGCGGTATATGTTTCTGTGACTGTTGCCATATTCGCCACTTTGATTTCGACTGTTCTTGGAACGATTACAGCAATAGGTCTTTCGAAAAATAAAAAAGTGATTAAAGATTTAGTGTTAAATATCAATAATATCCCAATCATGAATCCTGATATTGTGACAGCAATCGGACTGATGATTCTGTTTTCCTCTATCAGAATGTCAAAAGGATATATGACAATGCTTCTTGCTCATATAGCGTTTTGTACACCGTATGTGATTACAAGTGTCTATCCGAAGGTCAGAAGCTTAGATCCGGCAATAGCGGAAGCAGCAATGGATTTGGGCGCCACACCATTTGAGGCTCTGACAAAAGTAATTCTTCCGATGTTAAAAGACGGAATTTATGCAGGTGTGCTTCTTGCCTTTACAATGTCATTCGATGATTTCGTTATATCATATTTTGTGACAGGAAATGGTGTTTCGAATATTTCCATCATTGTTTATAATATGACGAAGCGTACCAATCCTAC
>CACYDA010000107.1 GCA_902773095.1 uncultured Lachnospiraceae bacterium
GAATTTATAATAGATGTGGGGCAAATCTTAATTCGCAGACATGTGGCTGCGATACCACAGAATTAGACCCTAGAATGTCAAAAATTCGTGACATTTTCAATAATTTCAAGGAGGTGTAACCGACCATGTCTATTTGTCCAAAGAATAAAACTTCTAAAGCCAGAAGAGATAAGCGTAGAGCAAACTGGAAAATGAGTGCTCCTAACTTAGTAAAATGCAGCAAATGTGGCGCTTTAATGATGCCTCATAGAGTTTGCAAGGCTTGTGGATCTTATAACAAAAAAGAAATCATTTCAGTTGACTAATTTTTGTTGAAGCAGAATAATAAACCAATCGTTGTCAGAATCATGAGAGTGGTTCTGACAATTGGTTATTATGCACACGCCCCGCAAAAGGAATAAAGAGAGACCGTGAAGGTCTTTTTTTGTTTTTAAAATCACTTTTTTTGTTTCTTAATTATGACACAAAAATTAATTTTTTCATTTCGTAAAAATTCATGTTGATTTTTGATGTAGTATCTAGTATATTATGTAAGAGATTTGTAAAAGGTAGGTAATTGTTTTGGAGAATAATATTACTATTGTTGCAGTTGATGCTATGGGCGGAGATCACGCTCCTGTTGAAATTGTAAAAGGAACAATTGATGCGGTAAATGAGAGAGATGATATTAAAGTGATTCTCGTCGGTATCGAAGAAACTGTTGCAAATGAGCTTAGTAAGTATCAGTACGACAAAGACAGAATAGAGATTGTTAATGCGACTGAGGTGATTGCTACAGATGAGCCTCCTGTTAATGCAATACGACGCAAGAAAAATTCTTCCATCGTAGTAGCATTAAATCTTGTAAAATCCGGTCGGGCAGACGCTTTTGTATCAGCAGGAAGTTCCGGTGCAGTGCTTGTCGGAGGACAATTAATCGTCGGAAGAATTAAAGGGATAGAAAGACCGCCTCTTGCTCCGTTAATCCCTACAAAGAATGGTGTTGCACTTTTGATTGATTGTGGTGCCAATGTGGATGCAAGGGCAGCTCACCTAGTCCAGTTTGCAAAAATGGGTTCAATTTATATGGAACATGTGGTAGGCATTAAAAATCCAAAAGTTGCCATTGTCAATATAGGTGCTGAAGAAGAAAAAGGTAATGCTCTTGTAAAAGAAACAATGCCACTGTTAAAGAGCTGCACGGATATTAATTTTATTGGCAGCATTGAAGCAAGGGATATTCCTGAAGGATATGCTGATGTAATCGTATGTGAAGCGTTTGTAGGAAATGTCATTCTAAAACTATATGAAGGCGTTGGTAATGTCATGCTTTCAAAGGTGAAAGAAGGACTGATGTCATCAATGCGTTCAAAGGTGGGAGCTTTGCTGATTAAGCCGGCATTGAAAAAAACTCTGAAAGCGTTCAACACTGATGAATATGGTGGAGCGCCACTACTTGGTCTGAATGGTCTTGTTGTGAAGACACATGGAAGTTCAAAAGCGATTGAAGTGAAGAACTCGATTATACAGTGTGTGAGCTTTAAAAATGAAAAAATAAATCAAAAAATCAAACAAAAAATATTATTAAAAGAAGATTAGAAAGGTGATTAGGATTATGGAATTTGAAAAGATACAAAGTATTATAGCAGATGTGATGAGTATTAACGCAGACGAGATTACAATGGATACAACATTTATCGATGATCTGGGTGCTGATTCTTTAGATGTTTATCAAATTGTTGTAGCAATCGAAGATGAGTTTGATATAGAAATTCCTGATGATGCAGCGGAACAGATTAAGACAGTTGCTGATGCGGTAGAACAGATTAAGGAAGCTTTAGGTAATAACTAATCGAAAACAATGAATTAACGAAAGAAAGGAGAAGTTTTCATTTTCCTTTCTTTTCTTTATTGGAAAGAGGTGTTCTGAAAGTCAGAAGAGGGAACAAACCGAAATCGACTTATGGCACTCGAATCTTTGGAGATGTAAAAAGAGTATGTAAGGATTAATATGTCAAAGGATCCAGTATATTTTCAGTATTTTGGGGTTTTTGACACCTTAATCCCATTCATCAATTTAATGGAGGATGCAATGACTGAAAAAGCAGAATATAAGAATTATAAAAAAATAGAAGAGATTCAGAAAATGATAGGATACCGATATAACAATATCAACCTTTTATATATTGCAATGACACATAGTTCGTACGCAAATGATATTAAGACGAAACAGTCCCATTCTAATGAAAGGCTGGAATTTTTGGGGGATGCTGTTCTTGAGTTGATTTCCAGTGAATTTTTGTTTCATGAATATCCGAACAATACAGAAGGTGAACTGACCAAGTTAAGGGCAGGGCTGGTCAGCGAATCACCACTGGCTGAGGTAGCGAGAAGTATCAATCTTGGACAGTATATTTTGCTCGGAAAGGGAGAAGAAAATACAGGGGGAAGAATGAGAGATTCCATCACATCAGATGCAGTGGAAGCGCTTCTTGGATCCATCTACCTTGATGGAGGAATGGAACCGGCGAAGGAGTTTGTATTAAAATACATATTAAAAGATGTAGATGAAAAGAGGATGTTTCATGACAGTAAAACCATTCTTCAGGAAATTGTACAGAAACATAAACTTGGCAATCTGAGTTATCAAATCGTGAGGGAAACCGGACCTGACCATGATAAGAGATATGAGGCAGAGTGTTATATTGATCAAAAGCGTGTGGGAGCAGGTGTTGGAAAAACAAAAAAGGCTGCCCAGCAACAGGCCGCGTATGAGGCAATTAAATCAATGAAGGTATAGAAAAGAAATGATGTCTTTAGTTATATGATGAAGAATTGATGTAAAAACAAGACGTATAGGTTGCCAAAAGACGGAGGATTGTATGTATTTAAAAAGTATAGAGGTGCAGGGTTTTAAATCCTTTGCCAATAAGATCAATTTTGAGTTCCATAATGGAATCACAGGTATTGTAGGACCAAATGGAAGTGGAAAGAGTAATGTTGCAGATGCGGTAAGATGGGTTTTGGGCGAACAAAAGATTAAGCAGCTTCGAGGATCAAAAATGGAAGATGTCATTTTTGCAGGAACAGAGAATAGAAAGCCTTTGGGATTTGCTTATGTTGCCATTACTCTGGATAATTCAGACCATTCACTTTCTGTTGATTTCGATGAAGTTACTGTATCGAGACGTCTGTTTCGTTCGGGTGAAAGTGAATATATGATTAACGGTTCTGTCTGCCGACTAAAAGATATTAATGAATTATTTTATGATACCGGTATTGGTAAGGAAGGCTATTCGATTATCGGACAGGGACAAATTGATAAAATATTATCAGGAAAGCCTGATGAGAGACGTGAATTATTTGATGAGGCTGCCGGAATCGTTAAATACAAGAGAAGAAAAGCAGAAACCCAGAAAAAACTTGCTGATGAACAGGCAAATCTTGTCAGAGTCAATGATATTTTATCTGAACTTGAAAAACAGGTAAAACCACTTGAGGTTCAGTCTGAAAAAGCGAAAGAATACCTGAAATTAAAAGAAGAATTAAAAACAAATGATATCAATGTGTTTTTGCTTGAACTGGAGAGTATCAAAACAAAAACAGCTGAAAACGAAGAAAAGTTTACAATCGCAGATCATGATTTAAAAGAGACGAACAATCAGTTTGAACAGATTAAGAAAGAATATGAGCAGATTGAATTACAGATTGATTCTGTTACCACAGAGATTGAAAGTCAAAAAAATGAATTAAATAAAATTGATCTTGTGAAAGAAAAATATCTGGGTGAAATCAAACTTCTAAATGAGCAGATTGTTTTTGCAAAACAAAATGAAGCGAATGTTAAAGAGAGAGTTGAAGCAATTAACAAAAAAATTCAAGAGTTAAGTGACGATAGGAATCGATATCTGGATGATAAAAAAGAATTAGAAACGACTCTTAAAACAGCAGATTCTATTAGCAAGAATGAGTATAATGAACTTGAAAAAATCAGTCAGAATATTGCATCAATTACAGAAGAGATTGACGAGGCAAAGAGCGAGATTATTGAATTATTAAATCAAAAATCAGCGATTAAATCAAAAATCCAAAGATATGATACAATGCTTGAGCAAGTGAATATCAGAAAAGCAGAGATTAATCAGAAATTGATTCAGTTTTCCAGTGATAAAGATTCGCAGGACAGAGTGATTGGTGAACTGCAGGAGGAATTTGAAAAGGTGAATCTTCAGATTACGGAATTGAGTGAGAAGAGTGAGAAGATTGCATCGAATCTTTCGGAAATGGAAAAGAAGCTTCGGGAGTTTGAAAAACAGTCCGGAGAACTGATGATTGAGTATCAGAGAAATCATTCAAAACTGGAATCACTTAAAAATATTACAGAGAGATATGAAGGATATGGAAATAGCATCAGAAAGCTGATGGAATTGAAAGAAAAAAAGAGCGGCATTATTGGAGTTGTTGCTGACATCATAAAGGTCGATAAGAAATATGAAGTGGCATTGGAAACGGCACTTGGTGGAAATATCCAGAATATTGTTACAGATACTGAGACAACAGCGAAAGAACTGATTGAGTATTTA
The DNA here is from genome assembly GCA_902773095.1 of uncultured Lachnospiraceae bacterium. Taxonomy (GTDB): domain Bacteria; phylum Bacillota; class Clostridia; order Lachnospirales; family Lachnospiraceae; genus Bovifimicola. The sequence goes on from CACYDA010000107.1 coordinate 4,563, forward strand.
AAGAGAAACAAATTTGGAAGAGCTACATTTCTTCCACTTTCCAGTATTGCCAACAGAACCAGTTTCAATAATGAAAAGGTGCTTACGGAAAAGGGCGTATTGGGACTTGCATGTGATCTTGTGGAGATTAAGAAAGAATATGAGGCTATTGCCAAATACCTGCTTGGAAGAATCGTTGTTGTTGACCACATTGACAATGCGTTAATCATTGCGAGAAAATATGGTTACACACTTAGAATGGTAACCTTGGAGGGAGAATTATTAAATGCCGGTGGTTCTCTTTCCGGAGGTGCCTTTAAGAATTCCAGCAATCTTCTTGGAAGAAGGCGTGAAATTGAAGAATTGGAAGCGAGCATTGCAAAGAATAAAGAACAGTCCACAAAGGTAGAAAGTGAAACAAAAAAACTGAAAACAGATATGATGAATGATAATAATGAGCTTACAAAGATTCAATCTGTTCTTCAGCAGCAATATCTGTTACAAAATACTGTTAAGATGAATCTCAACCAGGCATCCGACAAATTAAAAGAATTGGTTTCTTCTTTTGAAGATTACCAGAAGGAAAGTTCGGAAATTGGAATCCAGATTACAGAAATCAAAGAAAACAATAATGAATTAAATAATGAACTGAAAACATATGAAGATTTGAATGCTTCTATAGAAGAAAAAATTCAACAGTTGAATCAGGATCTTGAGAAAGAAAAAGAAGCCCAAAAGGCGCAGAGTGAAAAAGTAGATGGAATGAAACTTGGATTTATTGAAATGAATCAGAAGGTGACATTTATCAGTGAGAATATTAAGAGAATTGACGGTGAGATCGTACAGCAGAATGAGGAATTGAAACTTGTGAGAAGTAATTCAGGTAATGCTGCGAAAGAGATCGAAGAAAAGTCAAAGGAAATCGAAAACATTAATGCTGCTATTGATGAGGCAAATGAAAGCTATGGTAACATTAGTGAAAAAATTACAGGATTAAATGCACAAAAGGATGATATGCAGAAAAATCATAAGGATTTCTTTAGTAAAAGAGAACAGCTGTCAGAGAGAATCAGTACGCTTGACAGAGAAATCTTCCGATTGAATTCCCAAAAAGAAAAGCTGGAAGAACAAAAAGATACACAGATTAACTATATGTGGGAAGAATATGAAATCACGTATCGTATGGCAGCAGAGCTTAAAAATGAAGAATACAATAATCTTTCCGAACTTCGAAAAAATATTGCTTCCCTGAAGTCAAAAATCAGGGCATTAGGAGATGTGAATGTCAATGCAATTGAAGAGTTTAAGGATGTGAATGAACGATATACATTCTTAAAAGGACAGCATGAGGATCTTGTAACAGCAGAACAATCACTGCTAGGTATCATACAGGAGCTTGATGTCGGTATGAGAAATCAGTTTACAGAAAAATTCGAACAGATTAAGAAAGAATTTGATAAGGTGTTTAAAGAATTATTTGGTGGTGGAAAAGGAACCATTGAACTCAATGAAGAGGAAGATATTCTTGAGGCAAGTATTTCCATCATATCACAGCCTCCGGGAAAGAAACTTCAAAACATGATGCAGCTGTCCGGTGGTGAAAAGGCATTAACGGCGATTTCTCTTTTATTTGCCATTCAAAATCTGAAACCATCACCGTTTTGTCTGCTGGATGAGATTGAAGCTGCCCTTGATGATTCTAATGTATCAAGATATGCCAATTATCTTCATAAACTGACAAAGTATACACAGTTCATTGTTATTACACATAGAAAAGGTACAATGGAAGCCTCTGACAGATTATATGGTATTACCATGCAGGAAAAAGGTATTTCAACACTTGTTTCTGTTGATCTGCTTGATTCTGAACTTACACAGTAAGAAAGATTTTAAA
>CACYDA010000108.1 GCA_902773095.1 uncultured Lachnospiraceae bacterium
ATGATTGTTTTCATCCTTATGATTGTTTTCATCCTTATGCCTTTTTTGTATTTTAAATGGTTTTATGATATTTTTCAATACCTTATGTATGTTTTTTAAGATTTTTTTCAAAAACTTGGTATACACCACTTTATGTATAAAACGAAGGATTCTGCCAGGCACCAGATTCCATAGGAATTTTAGCCACTTTGTCACATACCTGACAACAAATCTTCCTACCAATTTTTCCCAGATGATCATTCCCAAGATCATAAACACAATGATGTAGGCTCTGACAATTCCTCCATTTGCATGATACATAAACACAAATACCGCCATTGCATTGATCATCCAGTAGATCAAATCTTCCAGTCCCGTCAAAATACTTCCTCTGGGAAATAATCTTCTAGTTATCCTTATTATATCATATACCAAACAACATCCCGCTCCTAACAAAAGGGATTTTATGACAATCTCTGCCTCTATTACAATATCATTGCTCATAAACTAACCACTTATGCTCCCATATCATCACTGAAATAGCCGTTTTAAAAAAGAATCCCTGTTATTTTTTGAGGTATAGACAAGACTGTCCACATTCCCTTCAATCCGTGCCTCTCCTGTCTCTAAATTCAATCCTTTGACTTTTAAATCTCTTCCTTTAATGACCATTCTTCCCAGTGTTGTCGTCAGATCAATAGTATCATTGTCAAATTCTTCGATGTCTGTTACTCCGGTAATGATTCCCGCCGTTCTTCCTGATAAAATAATCTTATGCCCCATTGTCTCATTCTTTTTTTGTTTTGAATTATATCCTGTCTGCTCATTTCCAATATATTCCACAACATATCACCCTTTCATATGTTATTAGTATATTTAGAATTGTTTTCAAATATGAATAAAATCTCCGCCTGTTCAAATTTTTCTGTTCAAATTTCTCTGTACATTTCCTTTGCCTCATCTTTTTTTACCGTTTCTGCCACACTTAAAACTTCTACCTTAAGTGATTTTGTACCAAATAATATTTCTATGGTATCCCCTTCTTTGACTGCTGTTGAAGCTTTGGCCGGTCGATCATTAATCAGTACCCTTCCCGCATCACATGCTTCATTTGCCACTGTTCTTCTTTTTATCAATCTTGAAACCTTTAAATACTTGTCTAATCTCATTTAAACATCTCCTTTTAATAGAATTAACTTACTGTAAGTTTAGCAATCACCTAAAATGTTGAAACTCAAAAGTCCCCTCACAATATGTGAGGGGACTGAAACCACAAAATAATTAGTTATTAATTTCGTCCTTTAAAGCTTTTCCTGCTTTAAACTTTGGTGATAATGAAGCCGGAATAGGCATTGACTCACCTGTCTTTGGGTTTCTTCCTTCTCTTGCTTCTCTCTTAGCAACTTCGAATGTTCCGAATCCAACTAACTGAATCTTATTACCTGCTTTTAACTCTTCTGTTACTACATCTGTGAATGCCTTTAAAGCTTTCTCAGCATCTTTCTTTGATAATTCAGATTTAGCAGCAATTGCTGCAACTAATTCAGTCTTATTCATGGATGAAATCCTCCTCTGTTCTGTTTTTATTATTTCTTGACTGTTTTCAAGTTTAACCAGACAGGCAATACTTTTAGTACCTGTCACTCACATGTCTATTTATAAACGCTAAACCACCTTTTGTCAAGGAATTTCAAGCATTTTATTCAGATTTTGACATAATATTGGTTAATTCTGACAATACAACCATCACTTTTTTGTATATATTAACGCAAAATATAGATCAAGTTTATGTTTCCATCTGTTTTCCAAGAAAGTTCGCTGCTACTGCAAGCATTTTAATTTCCGTATCTGTAATTCTCTTCTCCTCGCTTTTTACCATCATGGAAACAGATCCGATTACATCACCTTCACACAAAATAGGCTGTATCGCTTTTACCATTTCTTCGTCATCATTCTCTGTAATTTTGATCATTTTGGTATCATCGCATACCAATGTTCTGTTTTCAAGAATGTTTTCAAATTGTCTTGTAATACTTTTCTCTAATAATTTCTTTCTTCCTCCTGAAACAGCTACAACCGTATCCCGATCGGTAATGATCACCGTATGATCCACAAATGAGGCAAGACTGTCTGCATACTGAGCTGCAAATAGTCTGATTTCGCCCATTGGGGAGTATTTTTTGAGAACAATTTCGCCTTCCCTGTCGGTATAAATCTCCAAAGGATCTCCCTCTCTGATTTTCAGAGTTCTTCTTATTTCTTTTGGAACTACCACTCTTCCCAAGTCATCTATTCTTCTGACAATGCCTGTTGCTTTCAAAATGCTTCCTCCATTTCTGATTCAAATTTCTGATTCAAATTTCTGATTCAAATTTCTGA
>CACYDA010000109.1 GCA_902773095.1 uncultured Lachnospiraceae bacterium
ATAAATTTTAATCACCTTCAATTAATTTCATAAAAAATCCTGAATTTTCCATTTCCTATATGTTATTCACATTTTTCTGTTTTTTTTCAATTAATTCTTAATGTATCTATGCAGTTTTCCTCATTAAACTGTTCTTCCATGGAACGCATTGTTCTTAGAGAACACATATTTTTCAGAATTCACATGAACACCAGATCTGACTGTGTATAAATAGTGTATGACTGATTACGAGGCTCTTTCATCTCATTAATCCAATTTGGCAGGTCCTTAAAAAATGAGCCATAATTTTGATTAAATCAACAATTCCACGTTCCTGTTTTTTAATTCTGCGTTTTTTAATTTTGTATTCCATTCTTTTTTCTTTTTCATTTTCCTAAAATCCTCCATTACGTAAAATTTCTTTTCTTTATTTTACAGTAAAATGGAGAATTTTAGGAAAAATATGAGTATTTTATTGTGAAAAATTTTTATTCTTTACTGCTGCTATCAGATAAATATAGTTGAAAATGTTTGAGATTTGATATATAATGATTTCTGATACCGCAGTAAATAAAAATGGGAATTTTGGCAGTATACATTAAGCGAAAAGAAAAACATACTTTTTGGAGGTTTGAATTAAAATGGAAGAACAAAAAGAGCTCACATTATTAGAGACTTGGAGAGGGATTGCATATTCTTCACAGATGTCTAAGAAAGACAGCGACAGATTTTGGGCAAATTATTTCACATTAGAAAAAGGAATTTATGAGCAGATTCTTGCAAATCCGGATGAAGTAGTTACGGGTACAGTTAAGGAACTTGCTGAAAAATATAATGTTGAATTGTTAATTATGGTAGGTTTTCTTGATGGAATTAATGAAAGTTTGAAGAAAGAAAATCCAATTGACACTATGACAGAAGATACAGTGGTAAATCTTGGTTTCGATCAAGAGCTGTTATATAAAAATATGGTTGAAGCAAAGGCAGAGTGGTTGTATACTCTTGAAGCTTGGGATCAATTGATTGACGCAGACAGAAGAAAAGAATTATATAAAGAGCAGAAATCTTCACATACAGTTGTAAAAGGTGTAAAGGTAGGAAGAAATGATCCATGCCCATGTGGAAGCGGTAAAAAGTACAAGTTCTGTTGTGGAAGATAATACATTCATATAGTGAACTGCTAATTAAGATATCAATAAATCAAAAGGGGTTGTAATTCCCTTTTACGAAAAAGCAACTATGGTCTTACGACTATAGCTGCTTTTTCTTTTCTTCCTTTTTTTGTTTTTTGGCGTGTTGATAAATAATATTGGCTTTTTTTCTGGCGGCTATTTTATTTTCTTGTGTGTAACCTAAAATAATACCAGGATAATGTTCACTCAGATAATCAATGATTACATCGATATCTTCTTTTGTATTTCCATAAGAGTCAATATGAATGTTGTGTCCGTACAAAATACTTAATGTATATGTCAGTTTTCTTTTGAACCATAAAATGTGGTGCCATGTACTATGTTCATATGCCCAGACAATTCTCGTGATTGGGATAATCTCAATATTAAAAGGAGTGGTACACACGATATAATTCTTTGTAAGGGCAGTATTACCTGAACGTATGATCAAATGTTTGTTGAGTTCATTATTTACATTTTCAATTGTCTTCCGGTCTTTTGATAACCGCCTGAAATAGATACATGACGGATGTGCTGCCGGTATCACTGCATAGACAATATTTGAAATGAGATAGCTGAGAATGATAATTGCAATTACTCCAAGGGTAATCGCGAGATAGGTATAAGTATCTGATTTAAATGCGGTCTCATCAATCGTAATATCAGAAGTAATACTTTTTAATCCCTCCTTTGTCCAGTTCAAGTCATCTGCCATCTGTTCGATTACCTGTGAAGAATGGGAATCGTTTTCAATTAGTCTTGCCTGAATGGTATAGTTGTTGAGCGTATCCGGAAGTTTTCTGCCTGCATTTTTAACTAAAATTAATGTACATGAATTATTGTATAAACTGTAATAATAGGAAGCGTATAGCTTTCCTTGTCTGTAACTGTCATATCCGGTGTAATGAATATCATTCAATGTAATTTCAATATATTCAACATCGTTAGAATAGGCATAAGAAATCTGATGAACAAGTGATATTTCTTTTGGTGAGAGAACCTCTCTAAAAGGAAGCAGAATAAAAATTGTCATAATGACAGTAAGAACCAAAAGAGCCACGATTATTCCTAAAATGCTGGATTTTCTTATATGAGTATAAATATAATTGTTTTTCAATGAAGTGTTCCGTCTCTTTCCTGTTAAACTCTTTTTCAATTACAATTCATAGGAATTCGTATTTTCATTGCGTCTTTGAATCATAACCATATGTAATTATAAGATATAAAACTGGAATAATCAAGGTTGCTTTTATATCAAAAATAAGGTATATTTCTAGATAGGTTACCTGTGAATAGTAAAACAATAACAACTAAGATGAAAGAAGAATGGCAGGTGAGTTTTGTGGAGGCATATTCAGAATTTGCAAGAATCTATGATACATTTATGGATGATGTTCCGTATGATGAATGGGGAAATTATTTAAGAGAACTTCTTGTCGGTTACGGAGTGAAGGAGGGAATCATCCTGGAACTTGGATGCGGAACCGGAAATATTACAGAGATTCTTTCAGGATATGGATACGACATGATTGGTATTGATAATTCTAGTGAGATGTTGGAGGCTGCTGCCGGTAAGAAAGAAATCTCCGGACATGATATTTTATATCTTCAACAGGATATGAGAGAGTTTGAACTTTATGGAACCGTCCGCGCAGTGGTAAGTATATGTGATTCTATCAATTATATTACAGAAGAAGAGGATTTGCTGCAGGTTTTTAAGCTTGTCAATAACTATCTTGATATTGGCGGCATGTTTATATTTGATTTAAATACCATTTACAAATACCGGCAGATTGGTGATACCACCATAGCAGAGAATAGAGAAGATGCCAGTTTTATCTGGGAGAATATGTATTATGAGGAAGAAAGGATCAACTCGTACGACCTGACATTATTTATTAAAGATGAAGATGGAAAGTATGATAAGTATTTTGAAAATCATGTGCAAAGGGCATATACATTGGAAGAAATTCAAAATCTGCTCCAAATGGCAGGACTTGAATTTATTGAGGCGTATGATGCATTTTCAAAGAATCCTGTCAGGAATGACAGTGAGAGAATTTACGTGATTGCCAAAGAATGTATGAAAAAAGAAATGGAGATAGAATGATGAATGACTATATTGTAAGAGCGACGGCAGCAGGTCAACAGATCAGAGTATTTGCTGCGACTACAAGAGAGATGGTGGAACATGCGAGAGAAATCCACAATACAAGTCCGGTTGCAACAGCAGCACTTGGAAGATTGTTGACAGGTGCCGCCATGATGGGATTGATGATGAAAGGGGAAAAAGATATTCTTACGGTGATGATGAAGGGGGACGGACCAATCAATGGTGTCACCGTAACAGCTGATTCGCATGCGAATGTCAAAGGCTATGTGGGAAATCCTGAGATTGTGATACCTCCGAATTATCTTGGAAAACTGGATGTAGGTGGCGCGATTGGATATGGCACAATGACAGTAATCAAAGATCTGGGAATGAAAGAACCATATGTAAGTCAGGTGGCGCTTACTACCAGCGAGGTGGCTGAAGACCTGACATATTATTTTGCTTCTTCAGAGCAGGTTCCGTCAGCAGTGGCATTAGGTGTTCTGATGGAAAAGAATAATACCGTAAAGCAGGCAGGAGGATTTATCATCCAGCTGATGCCATTTGCAGATGATAAGATTGTCAGTATTCTTGAAGAAAAGATAGCAAAGATTACATCAGTGACAGATCTGCTTGAAAAAGGAATGACTCCGGAAGATATTATCAATGAAATACTAGGTGAATTTGGGGTAGAATTTAACGAAAAAGTGCCAACCGGGTTTCAATGTAACTGTTCCAAAGAGAGAGTGGAAAAAGTGCTTTTAAGTCTTGGAAGAAAAGAATTGCAGGATATGATTCATGATGGTGAGGATATAGAACTGAATTGCCACTTCTGCAATTCAAGCTATCGTTTTTCAATCGATGAGATTAAAAATCTGATTCAATAACGGGATGGGATAAAGAAAAATCACAATGATAAAAATTACAATGATAAAAATAAAACGGCTATTGTTTCAATAGCCGTTTTGTAATCATTTTGTTAAATAATATAGCTAATTCAAAATAAAAAACCGAAATTTATATAAATTGAAAAGGCACACCATTTACTTCGTGATTATAATTTTGTTACGTTTGTAGCCTGTGGTCCTTTAGCGCCTTCAACAACTTCGAATTCAACTGCAGCGCCCTCTTCTAAAGATTTGAAACCTTCCATATTGAGTCCAGAGTAGTGAACGAATACATCTTTACCCTGCTCATCAGAGATGAAACCATAACCCTTCTGATTGTTGAACCACTTAACTGTACCTTTGTTCATTTTGTAATACCTCCAAAAAATTTAAAAATCGGATTATATCCTAAAATATATCCACACTTAGAATAGCATGTTTTGTGATAGGTGTCAAATAGAAATAAAAATAAACAGTTTATTTTTTTGTAAAATTAAACTATAATGGATAAATGAAGCAAAGAGATGGGAAGGGAAAAAAGATGATAGAAAAATTAGATGATCTTGTTGATCTTCATACGCATACAATTGCAAGTGGTCATGCAAGAGATACGATAGAAGATATGGTAGAAAAAGCAAAGAACAGAGGCATTCGTTTATATGGTATCACAGATCATGCCGTAACAATGCCTGGAACTTGTGATGAAGCCTATTTTCATAACTTAAAGAATTTAAAACGTGACTATTATGAAGAGATGGAATTGTGTCTGGGGGTAGAATTGAATATCATCAGTTATGAAGGGGAGGTGGATATGCCCGAGTGTGATCTGAAAGAAATGGACGTGGCAATAGCCAGTATTCATAATACAATTGGATATATGGCAGGAACGATAGAACAGAATACAAATGCTATTATTAAAGCAATGAAGAATCCTTATGTCAATATCATAGGACATCCTGATGATGGAAGAGTTCCTCTTGATTATGAAAGGATTGTAAAGGCATCAAAAGAATATGGAACGCTTCTCGAATTGAATAATAATTCTATTTCCAGTGGTTTTCGATTAAATGCGAGGGAGAACGCAGGAATCATGCTTGAATACTGCAAAAAGTATTCTGTACCGATCATTATTGGAAGTGATGCGCATGCTACGAGTGTTGTCGGAAGACATGAAGCTGCAATAGAACTGATCAATGAAGTTGGATTTGATTATGAACTTGTTTTGAATTTTTATCCGGAACAGGTAAAGAAATACCTGAATAAGTATCGAAAAAAGTAATGAAGCAGGTATAACATGTAGTGAAGGAAAGGTATGAGTAGCAGAAAGGAATATGCATAGATGAATGATAAAATGAAAAGTGAAGAGATGGATCATTTGTTTGAGGCAGTTTTGATGCTTGAAAATAAGGAAGAATGTTATCAGTTTTTTATGGATTTGTGCACGATCAATGAACTACAGTCTATGGCACAAAGATATGAGGTGGCACAAATGTTAAGTGATAAAAAGACATATACAGAGATAGCAAAGGAAACAGGGGCTTCTACAGCCACAATCAGCAGAGTTAACCGTTCACTCAATTATGGAAGTGATGGATACAGGCTCGCAATTGACAGGGTAAACGACAAAAAGAAGGAATGAAAGTAGAAACTAAAAAGATAAGAAAAAAGCCTCCCGTGGATTGCAGGAATGTGATATGATAATGCTGGCAAGTATAAGCACATTCTGCTGCAAAAAGTGGGGGGCATTCTTAATGAGTAAAAAAGAGCGTATAGCAATTTTCTTATTTTAAATGCTCAGTACTCTTTTCAGCTTTTTTTTTCAAATCTTTCTTTTTTGAAGTATGTTTAGACATATCAGAATTCATACTGTCAATGATGCCTTCCAACATTTGCTTTTTGATATAAACATCGAAGCAAAGAGAAGTAATGAGGGAATAGAGCTGAAGATATTCTTTGTCTTGCTCATCAACCTCTGTGAATTGTTTTTTTGAGTCTTCTATCATTTTCAGGATATCATCTCTGATACTGTCAATCTGTTCTGTTTCCGATTCGCAGGATTTTGCATAAATCTTTTCCAAGGAAAGTGAGCTGTTTTCATTGAAATAGTTATCGCAAAGAGGAGTCAGAATGGTATTGATATCGCTGATTGATAAAATGTTTTTATAATAGTAAATCAGTATCAGCAGAATAATATGATTTTTTGAGTAACGTTTCTTAACAGGAGGCGGAAGCAAATCATTTTTTGAATAGTTATTGATCATGGTTTTTGTTAAAATCTTATCGTCCGGAAAACGCTTGCTTTTAGAAAGGTGTTTGTCCATAAATGTAGTTACCTGATCCATATATAAATCAATTGATGGAATATCAACTGCATCAATAATATTAAACTTTTTGATTACTTCATTTAAGATTTTTTCTGTGTTTACCATTGTTTATACCTTTACAATTTATGCTTTGCATGAGATACTGATCTTTAAAGGAACAACAGTATGCAAAGTATGCTTCCTTTCTGCTTAATTTGCTATTTTTTTTGAGTGTATAATATCAAAAAAAGCATATATTAATTCTTAAACTGTGTCTTCGTACATATAATAAATTATTATATAGTATTAAAAACTATATGACAAGCGAAAAATCAAAGTTTTATAGTGACTTTTTTTGCTGAATATTGTATAATTAATTTTGTAATCGAGTAGCGGTTAAAATAATATCATACACTATAGGAGGATGAAAAAATGGGAATTTTATCTAGATTTAAGGACATAATGTCAGCAAATATTAATGCATTGCTTGATAAGGCGGAAGATCCTGAAAAAATGATCGATCAGTATTTAAGAAATATTGAGAGTGATTTAGGAAAAGTAAAAGCTGAGACAGCAGCAGTTATGGCTGAGGAGACAAGATGCAAGAGAAAATTGGATGAGTGCAATGCTGAAATCAATAAGTACCAGACATATGCTGAGAAGGCAGTAGTTGCCGGTAATGATGATGATGCAAGACAGTTCCTTGCAAAGAAATCACAGCTTGAGACAGAGAGAGCAAGCTTACAGCAGTCTTATGAAGTTGCATCAGCAAATGCAGCTAAGATGAGACAGATGCATGATAAGCTTACAAAAGATATTGCTGATTTGAATGCACGTAAAGATGCTATTAAAGCTAAGGTAGCAGCTGCTAAGACACAGGAGAAGATGAATAAGCTTGCAGGAAGCGTTTCTAGTACAAAGGGAACGATGTCAGCATTTGACAGAATGGAAGCAAAAGCAGATTCTATGTTAGATAAAGCAAATGCAATGGCAGAGCTTAACTCATCAGCAGAAGAAGCAGATATCAGCAATCTTGCAGCTAAGTATGACAGTGCAGCATCAACAGCTTCTTCACCGGCAGTGGATGACGAATTAGCAGCATTAAAAGCAAAAATGGGACTCTAAAATATTCTGTAATTGATTTGATCATCAGGTAAGTATCGTTTCAGATTAAATCCAGAATAGATAAAAGGAGAATAGAAAGAGAAGGTGCCTGAAATAAATAAAATACATATGAAAGGCACCTTTTCTTAGTATTATTTTTTTGATTTGTGAAAATATTGAATAAGTAATGATAAAAATGAGTGAATAATAATGAACAAGTATATAGTGCCATGATTCATCGTTCAATCGGGATGATAGTGATACTTTGGCGTGTATAAACAGCGTGATAGGAAAATTGATAGGCACAGAAATGAGGAAAGAATGGCAGATAATGTATATTATTGCAGTAATTGTGGGGGCATCATGGAATTTAATGTAAAATCACAGACATTAAAGTGCCCAAACTGCGATACGGAAGTGAAAATTGTTGATGATAAAAACAGTATAGTAGAACATAATTTTAATGCAAGAATTGCCAAATCTATTTCAGTGAATGAGAAACAGTCGAGTACAATGCAGTGTAACGGATGTGGCGCAAAAGTGGAAGTGTCCGCAGATTGTACAGCGACAGAATGCCCATATTGTGGTTCGAAATATGTACTGGCACAGAAGCAGGAAGATGCAATACTTCCAGATGGTGTTCTTCCGTTCAAAATCGAAAAAAATGATGTTAAGGAAAGATTTAATACATGGGTATCAAAAAGATGGCTTGCTCCCGGAAAACTCAAAAACCTCTATGAGAGAGACAAGATTCAGGGAATTTATCTTCCATATTGGACATTTGATGCAGATATTGTATGTGATTATTCTGCGGAAGGTGGAAAAAGAAGAAAAGAAAAAGTCAGAAAGTCTGATGGTTCAACGACGGAGAAGACAGTAGTTGACTGGTATCACACACATGGAAGAATCAAACATTTTTTTGATGATGTACTGGTAAAAGGGTCTAAGAACATAAAGCCTTCACTATTAAAAGGTGTTGAACCATATGATTTGAAAAAAGATCTTGCTTCATATTCACCGCAATATCTGTCGGGGTATAGTGCTGAATGCTATTCCGTTTCTCTTGAGGATGCTCATAAAGAAGCATGCAGAACCATTGAGAATGAACTTCAGAGTATGGCAAGAAATGATGTGCTTAAGAGATATGATGAGGCGCGAAATATAAGAATTGCGCCGGATTATCGAAATGAAACATATAAGCACGTTCTTATTCCGATTTATTCTACTACATATTCGTATAGAGATAAGAAATATACTGTACTGATCAATGGACAGACAGGAAAGATTAGGGGCGATTATCCAAAGAGTCCGATTAAGATTGGTATTATTGTAGCTGTGATTGTTGCGATTCTGATTGCAATATTCGCTAAGAGCGCTAAGGCTGACGAAATAGAGTATCTGCCGACATGCGATACAGGAGTTGTTTATGATGAGGGATATGTGTATGATGAATACGATTATCTTGAAGAAAAGGATGATGACGGTAAAGAATATGAAGCAGATGAATATAGTGATACTACTGTCATTTTTGACAATGATGAATTCAATGATAATGGTATATTTAATGAAGAGAGTAAATAATATGGAAATTACTGTGTAATATGAGTGAATGAATACAATAGATTATCAGGAGGAATTAAAAGATGGGACTTTTTAGCAATCAGTTTTCAAATGTTGTGGAATGGCAGGAACAAAGAGACGATATCATGTTCTGGAAATGGAATAATGATGAGATTAAAAAAGGAAGTAAACTGATCATCAGACCGGGACAGGATGCCATTTTTATGTACAATGGAAAAACCGAAGGAATTTTCAAAGATCCGGGAAGTTTTGACATCGAGTCACAGATTGTACCATTTTTGTCAACATTGAAAGGTATCAAGTTTGGCTTTAACAGTGGTATCAGAGCAGAAGTATTGTTTATTAATACAAAAGAGTTTACAGTAAGATGGGGAACAAAGACACCAATTAATATTCAGGCACCGGGACTTCCGGGAGGTATGCCAATAGGAGCTTTTGGAACGTTTTCTTGTAAGGTAAGTGATTATGATATTTTTATTGAAAAGATAGCTGGTATTAAAAAACAGTACGCTGTTGACGATATCAGAGAGAGAATTACTTCTTCGCTTAATCCTATGTTGATGAAATGGATTACAAAAGAAGGAAAAGATATGTTCAATCTTCAGGCTAATGCGATTGATATTGCTAAGGGTATCCGTGAAGAATTTGATATGGATACAGAAAAAATAGGTATTGCCATTACAGCATTTAATATTGAAAGTTTCAATTATCCTGAATCTGTTAAGAAGATGCAGGAGAAAGTTGCTTCTCAGAGCATGGTTGGAGATATGGGAAGATATACTCAGATGGCAATGGTTGACAGCATGGCAAGAGGTGGAGCAGCGGGAGCATCTGCCAATAATATGGCTAACATGGCAAATTCCATGGCTGGTATGCAGATGGGAATGATGATGGGACAGCAGATGGTAAACGCTATGCAGGGCTCTATGAACAATATGCAGCAATCAGCAGCGGGAGTGAATTTCCCAAATAATGGATATAATAATGGCTACAATCAGCAGATGCCACAGCAGCCACAGGCACAGCAGCAAGTTTCTGGTGCTGCAAATGGAGCAGGTACTCCGCCAAAGTTCTGCCCAAATTGTGGAACAGCCACAAATGGTTCAAAATTCTGTTCAAATTGTGGAACAAAACTTGTATAGCTAATTTGTATAAAATGAATTAACAATATGTTGTAACTTGTGAGTGAATAATGAGCTGTCACATCCGGAAGGGAGACCAATGAATCTCTCCCATGATGTGACAGCTAATCGTATTTTATAGATAGTAAAGGAAAGTTTAAAAGAAAGTTTAAAGGAAAGTTTCAATGAGCATTTATGATACACTGAATGATAAACAGAAGGAAGCTGTATTCTATAAGGATGGACCATTGTTGATTCTTGCCGGTGCCGGTTCGGGAAAGACAAGGGTTCTGACTCATAGAATTGCATATTTAATAGAAGAAGGGGTTAATCCGTGGAATATTCTGGCAATTACATTTACCAATAAAGCAGCAAAAGAAATGCGTGAGCGTGTGAATCACCTTGTAGAATATGGAGCAGAGAGTATATGGGTGAGTACATTTCATTCCATGTGTGTAAGAATTTTAAAGAGATATATAGATAAAATCGGATTTGATAATAATTTTACAATCTATGATACAGACGATCAGAAGACGGTTATGAAAGAAATCTGCAAGCGCATTAACGTGGACACTAAGAAAATAAAAGAAAGAGCGATTCTTGGTGAAATTTCAAGAGCTAAAAATGAGATGATCTCGCCGGAGGAATATGAAAAGGAGAATGCGTCTGATTTTGGTAAAAAGAAATATATAGAAGCATATAGAGAGTACCAGAAACAGCTAAAGAAGAATAATGCATTGGATTTTGATGATCTGCTTGTAAAAACAGTTGAACTGTTAAGAACCAATCCGGATGTACTTGTATACTATCAGGAACGTTTTAAGTATATTATGGTTGATGAGTATCAGGATACAAATACCGTACAGTTTTTGTTGATCAGACTTCTTTCAGGAAATAATGGAAATATCTGTGTTGTAGGGGATGATGACCAGTCAATCTACGGATTTCGGGGTGCAAATGTGACCAATATTCTTGATTTTGAAAAACATTTCAGGGATACAAAAGTAATCAAATTGGAGCAGAATTATCGTTCCACACAGAGGATTTTAGATGCGGCGAATGCTGTTATTTCCAATAATTCCAGACGTAAGGAAAAATCACTTTGGACAGAAAATGACGAGGGAAGAAAAGTTGAGTTTAAACGACTTGAAAGTGACTGGGAAGAGGCAGAGTATATATCCAATCAGATTACATCGTATGTAAAAGAAAACAATTGCGATTACAATAGTATCGCATGTCTTTACAGGACAAATGCGCAGTCACGTATTTTGGAAGAAAAATTTGTCAGAGATGGCATACCTTATAAAATCATTGGAGGACAGAACTTTTATCAGAGAAAAGAGATAAAGGATTTGATTGCCTATTTAAAAGCAGTGGATAATGGAAAAGATGACGTAGCTGTAAAGCGAATTATAAATGTTCCTAAAAGGGGAATCGGTGCGGCTACAATCGATAAAATTGATACGTTTGCACAGGCGAATAATCTGAGCTTTTTTGATACGCTTTTAAATGAAAATGCAATGGCGATTTTGGGAAGAAGTGCCTCTAAAGTACAGCCGTTTGTGGATTTTATCCAAAAGCTGAGAGCACAGATCAAATATGAGAGTATCTCAGATATCATGGAAAAAATCTTAAATGAAACAGGCTATATTGATGAATTAAAAGCAGAAGGAACAGATGAAGCAAAATCAAGACTTGAAAACATTGATGAGTTTTTTAATAAAATCGTTGATTTTGAAGTGAAAAATGAAAAACCAACATTAAGTGATTTTCTGGATGAGATTTCGCTGATTGCAGATATTGATAATCTTAACCAAGATTGTGATTATGTAGTGTTAATGACAATCCACAGCGCAAAAGGTCTGGAATTCCCAAAAGTATTCTTATGTGGAATGGAAGAAGGACTGTTTCCTGGAAAAGCTGTATTGTATTCAAACAGTGATCAAGAGTTGGAAGAAGAGAGAAGACTCTGCTATGTTGCTATTACCAGAGCGATGGAAAGTATTACAATCACATGCGCTATGAGACGTATGTCTAAAGGTGAAATGCAGTATAATGCAATGTCTAGATTTGTAAAAGAAATACCGGGTAGTATTATGGATTCGAATGTATATACGGAACAATCATATGGAAAAAGCGCAGGGGGAGACAGTAGAAGCGCGAGCGCATCCGGAAAGTTTTCAAAACCTACTAATAATTCAAATGCAAAAGCAATTTTAAAAACGAGAGCATATGATACGAAACAGTATTCTGTAAAAAAGCAGGAAGCATTGGAATATGCAGTAGGTGACACGGTAAAGCATACGAAATTTGGTTTAGGAAAGGTAGTAAATATCACTGAAGGTGGAAGAGACTATGAAGTGACAGTCGATTTTATGACGGCGGGTACGAAAAAGATGTTTGCTTCTTTTGCAAAATTAAAAAAAGTATAGTAAAAATGTGAGAAAGATGGTATAATAGTCATACTTAATTATATTCGTCAAACTGAGCAGTTTATTATGATAATATATTGCATCGAAAGGGAGCTTTCAATGCATAATAGGAATAGAGTGCTTTAGACGAAGGAAAGGTTGTGTGATATGGATAAGATCGAAAATTTAATCAATGTTTCTAAGATTAATAGTCTTTTAAAGAAACAGGAAGAACAGGTTAAGAAGGATGAGCAGAAGAAGAAAGTATGTTTTATTCTGACAATTGTTGGAATCGTAGCTGTTGTTGCTGCCATTGCATACGGAGTATACAAGTTCTTAAAGCCTGATTATCTCGAAGAGTTTGAATATGATGATGATGAACTCGAAGATTTTGATGATGATTTAGAAGACGATTTTCTTGATGATTTAGATGATTAATCTTGATTAATCTTGTTAAAAATGAAACTGTAAATAATTCGAAATACACTTTTTATATCGTATCGTATACGAAAAAAAAGCTATCGTGCAAAACGATAGCTTTTTTTTTACATAAAAGTATGATATAATTCGCATTGTGATGAGACGTGATACATATTTGCTTAATGGAGTTATTAGAAAAGAGATACATTATGAAGTGGAGGAAATGAAAAGATGAATGAAAGAGATTCAGCAGGAAGGCAGTTGTTACTATTGTTGTTGGGAATGTTAATGTGCGGTTCAGGATTATATATCTTTGCGAAACATGTAACAGTTTCAACTTATGGAAATGGTTTTAATGGTATGTACTCCAGATTTGGATTGTTCGGTGGAAATGGGGTACCTGGAGGATTGGTTTTAGTTCCATTGATTATTGGTATTGTAGTATGGGTCATTTTTCCAAAGAGTTTTGCCGGTAAATTTATCACAATGTTAGGAACACTGTTTATTATATTCGGTGTGATTTCTGCAATCAGATTAGAGTTTCCAAAAACAAGTTTGTATGAGTTGATTATTATGCTTGTATTGATTTTTGGTGGTGGAGCATTGGCACTTAGAATTTTATTCATGCCAGATGCAGATACGAAAAATGTAAAAAGATCTAAAATAGATGATATCAATGACAAATTGAATGAATAATTTTTGGGATTAGAATAGCAAATAGTTTGATCTGGAAAGCCACAAGTATTTCATGTGAATACTTGTGGCTTTTGTAAGGATCAATTTTTTGATTTTCTTATATTATCCGATGAATTGCTTTTGTATTTGATGAATTGCTTTAACATTAATTGATTGTTATGGTAATTCATCTTCTTTTGGTGGTCTGCAGTGAATCAGCATATCTTTATGGCATGCACCAAATTCTAAATAGTTTTTTCTTGCCTGAACCAGACTAACAAAATTGC
This sequence comes from uncultured Lachnospiraceae bacterium, assembly GCA_902773095.1. GTDB lineage: Bacteria > Bacillota > Clostridia > Lachnospirales > Lachnospiraceae > Bovifimicola. The sequence continues at coordinate 14,033 of CACYDA010000109.1, forward strand.
TGCAGCTATCTGCTTGTGGAAATTTATATGCCATGGGATCATCTTCCCAAAAACAAACAGGGCATATATCATAATTTCCAACAGGTTCATTTTCAAATGTATAATTACCACAACATGGACATTGGTATTTCATTAAGAAGTCCTCCTTTCTTTCATCTTAAAAACTCGTTGATCTGATTTTGGATCATTTCCAGTAATCGTTCTCTTGATTGTGTACCCGCCCATGCGATATGAGGCGTGATTAACAGTTTGTCACTATCTTTCAAAAAGCGTAATGGGTTTTCTTTGCTCATGGGCTCTATACTTAACACATCCAGTCCTGCAGCGGCAATTTCACCCTTGTTTAGAGCCTCCGCTAAATCTTTCTCTACCACAATAGGCCCTCTGCCAAGATTTAAAAAGATAGCAGTTTTTTTCATTTTTTCAAAGGCAGTCAAATCCATTAGATTTTCTGTCTGTTCTGTTAGTGGCGCATGTACAGATATAATATCTGACTGTGATAATAATGTGTCAAAATCAACTCTTTCATAATCCGGCTGGTCATTTTTTCCGGTAGTAGAGTAATAAATTACATGACAGCCGAATGCCTTTGCCAGATTTGCAACTCTTTTTCCAATCGCACCGAGACCGATGATTCCCCATGTCATTTTGCCTAACTCCTGGAACTTTTTGTCAAAATGGGTAAAACAGTTATCGTTCATATATTTTTCACTTTTTACATAATCATCATAATAGGGTAAATGTTCCAGCAAATAGAACAGCATTGCAAAGGTGTGCTGTGCTACGGATTCTGTAGAATATCCTGCTACATTTCGCCATGCGATTTTCCTTTTTTCAAGATATGCTTTATCTAGATTATTTGTTCCTGTTGCTGTAACACATATTAATTTGGTTTTTTTTGCGGTCCCAATTGTCTGTTCGTTTACCGGTAGTTTATTTACAATTACCACATCTGCGTCTTTGATTCGTTCAGACATCTCTGAAGAATCCGTATGTTCATATTTTATTACTTCCCCCAGTTGATCAAATTCTGATAAATTGATATCATCACCAATTGATTTCGTTTCCAAAAAGACGATTTTGGCTCTGCTGGTATTCGTATTTATTTTCATAGTAATATTCATTTCCTTTCCTGAAAAAAATTCTATCTACCATTATAGCATAAATGAGACTTATATTGTATAATAGTTAAAACTGTATCAAAGTTTAATTTGTATTTGATTTGAATTGATCAATATCATTTTTTTTATGGAGGACTGGCATGAAAAAAGGGCAGGAATATATAGGAATTGTAGACTCTTTAATATTTCCTAATAAGGGAATCATCAATTATAAAGAAGAAATTGATGGTGAAATTAAACAAACAAAGGTAATCATCAAAGATGCACTCCCGGGGCAGAAACTAAAATTCGTATTATCAAAAAAACGTTCTTCTAAATGTGAAGGAAAAGTTGTGAGTGTACTTAAAAAGTCAATATATGAAAACAGAACTGCACCATGTAAAAACTTTGGGATATGTGGGGGGTGTACTTATCAGAAGATCAGTTATGAAAAACAGCTGGAACTAAAAAAGAATATGGTGAAAAAGATTCTTGATGAAGTATTGATACAACATGGTCAATCTGAGAATCATGACAATGGTATTTTAAGGAATACGATGTCTGAGTATATCTTTGAAGGTATTATTGGAAGTCCGGATGAATTTGGTTATAGAAATAAAATGGAGTATTCTTTTGGGGATGAATGTAAAGGTGGAGCACTGGCGCTGGGATTACATAAAAAAGGTAGTTTTTATGATATTGTGACAACAGATACCTGTCGCATAGTCCATCAGGATTATAATAAAATATTAGATACTGTGCTTGATTATTTTCTGCAGAGAAATATTCCCTATTACCACAAAATGAGTAAGGAAGGTTATCTAAGACATCTGCTGGTCAGACGAGCAGTGAAAACCGGCGAAATCATCATCGCACTTGTGACTACTACTTCACTCAATCTGGATTTAAGTCCTCTTGTGGATGAACTTTTAAAAGCTGATACAGAGGGTAACATCATCGGTATTATGCACATTGAAAATGATGGACTTGCAGATATGGTAAGAAGTGACAAGACTGAGGTGCTGTATGGAAATGAGTTTCTGTATGAGGAAGTGTTAGGACTAAAGTTTAAAATATCTACATTTTCATTTTTTCAGACAAATTCCCTTGGTGCCGAGCGATTATATGAAAAAGCAAGGGAATATATTGGCGATACAAAAGATAAGCTGATTTTTGATTTATATAGTGGAACAGGCACAATTGCCCAGATTCTGGCACCGGTGGCAAAAAAGGTGATTGGTGTGGAAATTGTGGAGGAGGCAGTTGAGGCAGCCAGAGAAAATGCGGCATTAAATGGATTGGATAACTGTGAGTTTATCGCAGGAGATGTGCTGAAAGTCATTGATGAAATTGAGGAAAAACCTGACATAATTGTATTGGATCCGCCTAGAGACGGAATTCATCCCAAAGCATTGGGAAAAATTATGGCTTATGGTGTAGACAGAATTGTTTATATTTCTTGCAAGCCTACATCATTAGCACGTGATCTGGTGGTGCTACAGGAGAATGGATACCATGTGGAGAAAGCCTGCACTGTGGACATGTTCCCACAGACGTACCATATAGAGTGCGTGATAAAGCTACAAAGGAGAGATATGTGAAACTCCTTGATTTTAGGCACTTTGAGAGGCATATGATGTTTTCGCAAAGTGATAGGAAAGAGAAGAAAAAGGCAATTTCTGACGGTGTGAACGTTTCAGTGGTAATGGAACTGTAGTGAGTAAACACAAAGATTCTTGTTCTTGATTTGATATTGATTTCTAACAGAATAATGAAACGGAATAATTGATTGTTGTTTGGATAAATTGATTATTTTGTGTGGAGAGCCGCTTATATTCAAGGTTTTGGATGTAGGCGGCTTTTTTCGTTTCTTTTCTCCGTTTGCTGGCAGAAGATTTTTAATCAACAGGAAATGGAGGGTTTAAGAGATGGGTAACGAGCAGATGGAAATGTGTTCTTTTCCGAAAGAGCAGAACAGTGAGGACAGCAAAAAGGATATTATTCATGTTCCGATAGGACAGCTTCATGATTTCAAGGGACATCCCTTTAAGGTAGAAAGGGATATGACTCTTTTTGAACTAATGCAGAGTATCGGCAAGGAAGGTGTGATCGTTCCGGCACTTGTCAGACCAAATCCAT
>CACYDA010000110.1 GCA_902773095.1 uncultured Lachnospiraceae bacterium
CGAAACGGTTGTTTAGCGTGCTGATGAGTTTTGCGATGGTATTTACGATGATACCGGCAGATGGCTTTTCAATTGCGGCATATGCAAATGACCCGGAGGAAGTGATCCAAGAAGATTTATGCGTCCTGGGAATGCATGAATATGGGGATGAAGTGCTGGGCGATGAGTTTGGCCATTACCACGTTTGCAATAGATGTGGTAATAGTGAGTATTATGAAACACAACATAGTTTCAGTGAATGGCATGACGCAGTTGCGATTGCTGTTGTTGAACCGGATGATCAGATGGCCAATAATAACGGTCAGTATTCGCAAGAGGATTATCCGGCTACGGAGTGCAGAGTGTGTGAAGTTTGCGGATATACAGAGTACAGGGATAAGTTTACGGCAAGTCTTTCTGGTGAAGAATTGTTCTATGATATCAATGGCAATCTGATCACATATACGAACTGGGACTTCTGGTTGTTTATCAATGCACAGGGTGGCCAAGGCGATTATCAATATGAGTTCCAGAGGTTAGAGGGAAACGAATGGATCGCGCTGATTGATGCGGATGGAGTGGCAGACAACTGTCCAGAGCGTACGTTATCTTTTGATGAGGCAGGTACCTATACATTCAGAGGGGTTGTGACGGACTCGGAAGAAAATGAATGTGCAACAGAGCCAATCACGATTACAATTTTGGATGGAGAGCCTGTCTGGGCATATATGAGCATTGAAACTCCGGAAGAAGATGAAGAAGCTAATCCGGTGGCATATGCAGGTTGTGTATTGAATATTTGGGCAGGGGCTGAAGGAGGAATCGGCGAATTTACATATGAGTTCCAGGTGATGGGAGAAAATGGCTGGGAAACACTCACAGATTCGAATGGAACTCCGGTCAGCTGTCAGGAATATTCGATTGTTCCGGAAGAAGGCACTTACCAATTCAGGGCGATTGTGACGGATTCAGAGGGAAATGTAGGCGTTTCAGAGCCGGATCTTGTCAAAGTGATCACCAATCCGAATGCCTGTGAGGAACATGTATACGGCGATATGATGCTTTATGATGATCATCATCATTGGTTTGAGTGTGTTGTATGTGGACAGTGCAAGGATTTTGGTGAGCATACGATTGAAGAGTGGCAGGAAGTTTACCCGAACAGTGACGGAGTAGTCGATAATAATCTGCCGGAAGATTTTCAGAATTACTCTACTGTTGTGCTTTATGGACAATGTACAAGCTGTATGCACAGTGAATATAAAGAAAGAGAATTAACAGCCACTTTGACATTTAATCAGGCAGAGGAAGACAATCAGGATTATTACTATGGTGATATTGTATGGGCACAGGTAAATGCGTTAGGCGGAAACGGACAGTACACATATGTGTATAAAATGTTACAGAATGGTGAGTGGAGTGTCATTGAAGACGCAATATCTGATGTATACGAATTCCCGTTAGAGGTAGCAGGAGAAGTAGCATTTGTTGTAGAAGTGACTGACGGAAATGGAAATACCTGCGAGACAAATATCGTTCATATGAATGTTAACGTTGAAGAACTTTCTGTATACTTTGGCGCAGAGGGTATGGAAGAAGATGAAGAAGGAAATTGGATCGGATATGTAGGATACGGATACTTCTTATATGCGAGTGCGGAAGGTGGATCATGGGATTACACATTCCGGTATCTGATGAAGGACGGAGAGGAATGGGTGCCGCTCTTAGATGAGAATGGTGATCCGGCAACAGGTATGGATTATTCATCTGATTTTAAAGAAGAAGGAACTTATATCTTCAAAGTAATTGTGACAGATTCATTAGGAAATGTTGCAGAAGCTGATCCGATTACAGTTTTGGTTGTTTGTAACCATGAATATAGTGACAGATGGGTGTCTGATGAAAATGGTCACTGGCATGAATGTACCATCTGTGGTGACAGAAAGGATGAAGGGGAACACAGCTTTGGTGAATGGTATATGGGACCAACCACAGATATAAAAATCAGAGATTGTATTGTTTGTGGATATTCAGAAGTGAGATATCCTCTCAGCGTAACACTTGATTCCAATATTGAGCCGGGTGCGACTGCTGAATCAGGACAAAGCCTTGTGCTTACAGCGGTTGCTTCAGAAGGAAGTGGCGACTATACCTATACATTCAAAATAAATAGCGATAATGAGTGGATTCCATTGGTAAGTGACAGTGAGGATCCTGTCTATGAGGGAACAGTCATTGAAGGTCAGACGGCTTATTCTGTTACCGTAACAGACAGTGAAGGTTCTACTGCAGATGCGTATGTGTATATTTTTGCAATTCCACATGAGCATGATTTCAGCGAAGGATGGATATATGATGAGAACAATCACTGGCATGAGTGCAGATGTGGTGAGAAAAAAGAATTGGCTGCCCATACTTTTACGGAATGGGAAGAATCCGCTGCAGCAGCCAATATGGAAATCAGACATTGTACAGTATGTGGATATTCAGAACGCAGAGAAATAGTAACGAATGTCGGCTGGGTGAAGGATGAAATCGGCTGGAGATATTATAACGAATATGGCAGCAATGTCATAAATAAGTGGAAAAAGATTGACGAAAAATGGTATCATTTCGATGAAAAGGGATATATGCAGACAGGATGGTACCAGGAAGGCAGCTACTATTACTACTTGAAGAAAAGTGGTGTAATGGCCGCTGATGAATGGGTAGACAATGATAAATATTACATTGATGCAAATGGTCATTGGGTAAAAGGTAAGACAAAAGAAGAAGGAAGCTGGAAAGAGGATGCCAACGGAAGATGGTACAAGAATGCGGACGGAAGTTATCCAAAGAACCAGTGGAAGAAGATTGATGAAAAATGGTATCATTTCGATGAGAATGGATATGTGCAGACCGGCTGGTATATAGAAGGCGGTGTATATTACTACCTGAATGAAGATGGTTCCATGGCAGTAGATGAATGGGTAGAAAATGGAAAATACTATGTTGATGCAAATGGCCATTGGGTAAAAGGTAAGACAAAAGAAGAAGGAAGCTGGAAAGAGAATTCTAAGGGTAAATGGTATCAGAATGCAGACGGAAGCTATCCAAACAACCAGTGGAAGAAGATTGATGAAAAATGGTATCATTTCGATGAGAATGGATATGTACAGACCGGCTGGTATATAGAAGGCGGCGTATATTACTACCTGAAGGAAGACGGTTCTATGGCAGCAGATGAATGGGTAGAGAATGGAAAATACTACGTTGATGAAAATGGTCACTGGGTAAAAGGTAAGACAAAAGAAGAAGGAAGCTGGAAAGAGAATTCAAAGGGTAAATGGTATCAGAATGCAGATGGAAGCTATCCGAAGAACCAGTGGAAGAAGATTGACGGAGAGTGGTATCATTTTGATGCAAACGGATATATGCAGACTGGCTGGTATGAAGAAAATGGCGTATACTACTACCTGAAAGAAGATGGTTCTATGGCAACGGATGAATGGGTAAACAATGGAAAATATTACGTAGATGAGAACGGTCATTGGGTAAAAGACGCAGTAAAAGCTGAATAATAATTGATTACGGATTTGACAGATTTGACAGGTTTAATCCGCAGTCTGTACTTTAAGAAATAGGGCACTGCTGACAGGAGTAATTTCCTGCCGGTGGTGCTTTTTCGCAATAAAAATATAACGATTCTTTAGAAATTTGGAGTATGAAAAACTTGAAAAGTAGTGATGGATTATATATAATTTAATTAACGGTTTTGATTAGGATGAATGACAGGAAAAGGAGGAAGGATTCATGAAGTTTTCAAGCAGAAAAATCGCAGGATTTGTGCTTGCGGCAGTGCTTGCGGCAAGTACATTTTCGATGCCTGTTCAGGCTTATGAGGAAGATGCCAGTACCGTCTTTATTTCTTACGATACAGCGGTGATTAATGAGGTGAATAATTACAGCCATTTTTATCAGACAGGTCAGTATTATGAGGGGGCATGGGTTGTATGGAAGGAAGATATCTTATTGAATGGAACACCATTGTCGGAGTATACGGAGGAAGAAATTGAGGAAAATGGAATCGGGGTCGCATTCAGATGTGCAGATACCGATGAACCGGCAATCATCGATTATGACAGTCCGAATACGAATTATTATGGAGGACCGGCGAGGGTAGGCAATTATTATGCGGTAGTTACACAGACATTTGGTAATGATACAAGAGATATCTCAGCACCATATCCATTTACCATAGAGCCACTTACATTATGCAAATTTACAGATATGAGCAAGATTACAAGTGGTGGAAGAATGTATCTGTATTCTATTGCCGGTGAGGTGGATGGTCAGGTTTATGTGATGGCAATGCCGGAATATGAACCGAGTCAGAAAGTGGAGGCAATCCCTGTGACACCGGATGAAAACGGAACGATTACCATTGGATCTAACAGAGAGAATATCTTTATGCTGAAAATGGACAATCATTCCTATAATGATCGAAATCTCTACCACCTTACAACAGGGACCTCGCTGGATATCTATTTTATGGGTGGCAGTGGAAATATTGCAAGATTTAAAACGACGCTTTACGGTGATGACGGTTATTATATAGATACAGATGAAGAGCATGACTATAGAGCGACCATTTTTGAACCGTATATGGGACATAGCAAGTTCCGGTTGGTGAAGGATACACAAGGAAACATTTTCTTTACAAGAGTTGCTGAGGAAGATACTGCACTTGGCAGTGTAGCAGACTATCCGGTATATCTCTACTGGAACCAGATTCCTGTGGAGCCTGTGTTCAATCATACATATGAATTTACAAGAAGTTTTGATAAAGAGTATGATGGCGAACCGGTATCTGTCGATCCTTACAAAGATGTGGAGATTGACAGTGGAAAGACCTCATGGGGAGAATTGGAAAAGTCAGGACAGGTAAGAATTGTCTTTCGTGAATGGCAGGGGAAGACAATTGTTGACCTTGACGAAGCGCCGACCCAAGTGGGAATGTATCAGGTAGTGATTCAGGAGACGGAAGACCAGAAGGTATGGAATGATGCACAGACAGAGACTTTCTTTATCACGGAAAGCACACAGATTCATGAACATGATTTTGGAAATGCGTGGCAGTATGATGAGACAAAGCACTGGCATCAGTGTGAATGTGGTGAAAAATCAGATGAAGCAGAACATGTCATGACGGAGTGGGAAACGTTGGCCGGTTCCATTGGTGTTGAGAGAAGGACTTGTGAAGTATGCGGTTATTATGAGGACAGAAATGCTGTCGTTTCCGGATGGGAACAGGATGAAACCGGCTTAAAATATCTGAATGAAGACGGAAGCTATGTAAAAGGTGAATGGAAGAAGATTGATGAGAACTGGTATCATTTTGACGACAATGGCTATATGCAGACCGGCTGGTACCATGAAGGAAGTGTCTATTACTTTTTTAAGGAAAATGGCGCAATGGCTGTGGATGAATGGGTAGAAAATGATACGTATTATCTTGATGCTCATGGAAAATGGATCAGAGGAAAAACACATTCCGATGCAGAAGTGACAGGAAGCTGGAAGAAAGATGCCCTGGGTTGGTGGTATTGTGAAGCAGACGGCACCTATCCAAAGAATCAGTGGAAGCAGATTAGCGGAAAATGGTACCACTTTGATGACAACGGCTATATGCAGACCGGCTGGTACCAGGAAGGTAAAAATTACTATTATCTGAAGGAAAATGGTGTCATGGCGAGCAACGAATGGGTCGATGGCGGAAAGTACTATGTCGATGAAAACGGTCATTGGGTCATGAAAATGACACAGCCGGAGAACGGAACATGGAAGAAAGATGCCAGAGGCTGGTGGTATCAGTTTGAGGATGGTACATATGCGAAAGACCAGTGGAAACAAATCGAAGGAAAATGGTATCATTTTGGAGCAGACGGCTATATGCAGACCGGCTGGTATCATGAAGGAAATGTCTATTACTATTTCAAATCAGATGGCGCTATGGCGAGTGATGAATGGGTAGATGAAGGAAAATATTATGTTGATGAAAAAGGACATTGGGTGAAAGGCGCAGTAAAGATAACGGAACAGGAATAGAATGTGGGTGCGAAGCACGGAACAATCCATGACATCGTTTTTGCACCCAATACAATATAAGATCCGAATCATGCGACATGAAATCGGAGACTCAAAACTGGTAAACAGTAAATAACATGACAGCCGGAACAGAAACAAATCCTTACATGGTTAATCGAACAATTGTGGGAAGTGCTTCTGTTCCGGCTGTCTTATGCCTGTTACAATAGTATCTCCCGATTTTGTAAGGAGATGGTTACAAATTGGGAGCCATTTTGCAAAGAATGTGAGGATTTGAGGTAGACAGACGCAAGCAGGAACATAATCGGTAATCATGAATTATGCAAGATGCCGTTTCATAATACTCTTGATATTATCAAATAAATATGGTTTTAATTGTTCGATATCCACAGGTTCTGAATAAAGAATGGCGCTATAGCATGTGGAGCTTACAAGCTCAATAATCATAAAAAGCATAATCTCAGGGTCAACAAAATTGACATTTTCTCTGTTAATCAGTCTTGTATAAATATTATAAAAATATATGTCAGAATCATCAGAAGGATTAATAATAGAAGTCTTAAATATTCCCCAGCTTAAATTTTTTGAGATAAAGGCAAGTAAGGACTTGTCCTCACAAAACTGGTTGATAATATTGTCAACCAGAAATATCACTTCATCAAATATATTGGATATGTCTGCTTTTACCAGTTCTTCATCTGCTTTTTTGAATAATTGGCTTGCTTTTCTTGCAATCAGGAGATTGCGGATGTCATACTTATCTTTAAAGTACAAATAAAAGGTTCCTTTTGCCACGCCTGATTTCTCTACGATATCTGATATTGAAGTTTTATGGATTCCTTTAGAGGTAAAAAGAGCAAATGCTGACTCTAACAGGGAATCCCTTTTTTGTTTTTTGTTTAACTCAAGTTTACTCATAATAACCCTTCTTTCAGTTACCTGTGGTAACATATTCGATGAATACTAATATACTTAATATTGTATCTTAATTGAGCGGTGCTAGTCAATCCTATTTTAAAATATGACATTTGCGAAATTCAGTTTTATATTATGTTAGTTTGTATTTAGGCAAAAATGCCATTGGCTATTCACAGTTTGCAAAGAATGAAAAATAAATTTTTGAAAAATATTGACTAGTGGTCAGTTTTGTGCTATATTATACACACAAAATGACCGATGGTCAATAACTTATGTAATTTTGATTTAGAAAAGGAGTGGGAATATGTTAAGTCTTGGAAAGAAAATTGTTAAGTTTAGGATTCCTATCTTAATATTAAGTTTTCTTCTATTGATACCATGTGGGATTACCTACGTAAATACAAGAATTAATTACGATATTCTTTCTTATCTCCCATCTGATATTGATACGATGAAAGGACAGGAGATTCTTGTTGATGAATTTGGTACCGGAGCATTTTCCGTGTGTGTTGTGGAAGACATGAACAGGAGTGATCTGGCAAAACTGGAGAAAAAGATTGGTGAAGTGCCTCATGTCAAAGAGGTCATCGGATATGATGCGATTGAAGATCTGTCACTTCCGATGGAAGTGCTCCCTGAATCTGTGAGAGAAGTATTTAATAATGAGGAGAAAAACAGTACATTGTTTATGGTACTGTTCGATACTTCTTCATCAGCAGATGAGACACTTGACGGAATTGAAGAGATTCAAAAGATTACAAAAGGACAGTGCTTTTTAAGTGGTATGTCAGCAGTGGTGGATGATATCAAAAAGGTCTGTAACACAGAGGCTGTAGAGTATGTGATTCTTGCAGTAGTGTTGACGGCAATTGTACTGACACTTACGATGGATTCGTTTCTTGTACCGGTATTTTTCTTACTCAGTATAGGAATGGCAATCGTATACAATCTTGGAACAAATTTTATCACCGGGGAAATATCCTTCATCACAAAGGCACTTGCGGCCGTGTTACAGCTTGCGGTTACGCTGGACTATTCTATTTTCTTATGGCACAGCTATCAGGAGTACAGAGAAAAGTATCCGAAGCAGAAAGAACGTGCCATGGCACATGCCATATCCAGTACCATTGTTTCTGTCATCGGAAGTTCAATTACAACAGTAGCAGGATTCGTGGCCATGTGCTTTATGACATTTACACTTGGTCTTGACCTTGGAATTGTGATGGCAAAAGGTGTCATCTTTGGTGTGATTGGATGCGTAACGATTCTGCCGTCGATGATTTTGACATTTGACAATGCGATTCAAAAGACAACACATAAACCAATCATTCCTGATCTTGGAAGGATAGGAAAATTTGTGACAAATCAATATATCATTTTTATTGTGATATTTGCAGCTGTTATGGTTCCTTCGATACATGGATATCGGAATACATCTGTATACTATGATCTGGTAGGAACACTTCCTAAGGACTTAAATAGTGTTATTGCCAATTCGAAGCTTGCGAATGATTTTGATATGGGTGTGACACATATGGTTCTCGCAGACAGTAATCTTTCATCGAAAGATACTGCCAATATGATTGAAGAAATTGATCAGGTGGAAGGTGTGAAACTGGCAGTGGGTCTCGACAGCATCATTGGCCCGGCGGTTCCAAAAGAAGTGATTCCGGATACTTACACCGAGATGCTTGATAATGGAAAATACAAATTGATTTTAGCAGCCTCTGAATATAAAAATGCTTCGGATGAAGTAAATGCACAGGTGGAACAAATCCGGACGATTATTAAGGGATATGATAATAATGCGATGTTGATTGGTGAGGCGCCTTGTACAAAGGATTTGATTAAGATTACAGACAAGGATTTTAAAACAGTAAGTGCCGTTTCAATTGTACTTGTATTTATCATCATATTGCTGGTATTAAGATCGATTTCGTTGCCGGTCATCTTAGTGGCGGTAATCGAAGCCGGTATATTTATCAATATGGGTATTCCGTATTTTACACATACAACCATACCATTTATTGCGTCAATCGTAATAGGAACGATTCAACTGGGTGCGACTGTTGATTATGCGATTCTGATGACGAATAAGTATAAAAAACTTCGATATAATGGGGTAGAAAAACGTGAAGCAGTGACAGGGGCACTCACAAGCTCACTGCAGTCGGTACTTGTCAGTGCGCTTAGTTTCTTCGCAGCCACATTTGGAGTTGGAATGTATTCAAGTATTGATATGATTAGTTCCATCTGTATCCTGCTCGCAAGAGGCGCGATTATTAGTTTCCTCATGGTTGCATTTGTACTTCCGGCGTTCTTTATGATTGGTGATGGGCTGATTGTGAACACCAGCTTAGGGTTCAAACCGGAGAAAACAAAGTTTCATGACAGATTTAAAATGAGAAAAGCATAAGACTGTGAGAATGTAATATAGAAAATGAGAAAGGATGATTGGTATGAATAAGAAAATCAGAAATGTAGTTTCAGTTGGAACGGCTGTGCTTTTGACTGTGACAGCAATTGGTTATTCCGTACTGACAAATAATGAAAAGACAGCAGCTGCTGATCATACAGAAATCAAAGAAGAAATTCAAAATACAATAAATGACAGTGTCACGTTCACTTCGATTGGGGAAGACAAAGAAGAGACAGTTTATATTATAGCAGATGCAGATGGAAATGTGACAAAGACCATTGTAAGCGATTGGCTGAAAAATAAGGATGGAAGTGAAACGATAACGGATCGTTCTAATTTGAAAAATATTGAAAATGTAAAATCGGATGCAGAGTATGAAGAAGATGCAGAGGGAAACATCGTGTGGACGACGAAAGGTGAAGACGTTTATTATCAGGGTGAAACGAATCAGAGCCTTCCGGTTGATCTGAAAGTCTCTTACTATCTGGATGGAACGAAGATGAGCGCATCTGAGATTGCCGGAAAAAGTGGCAAAGTAACGATCAGATTCGACTATACGAATCATGAGAAAAGAGACGTGACGGTGAATGGGAAAACAATGAGCATGTATGTGCCGTTTACGATGATTTCAGGAATGGCATTGGATACTGACAAGTTTTCAAATGTTGAGATTAATTCAGGAAAGGTCATTTCAGATGGAAACAGAATGATTGCAGTTGGTCTTGCATTCCCGGGATTGAATGATAATCTGAAACTGGAGGATGTTTCGAAGGAACTGGATACAGATTTAAGTTTTCCGGAATACATTGAGATTACGGCAGATACAACGGAGTTTTCTTTGGGACTTACATTAACAATGGGAAGCAGTGATCTGCTTTCAAAGATTAGTATGGAATCTGTTGAATCCCTTGATGATCTGGAAGAGATGCTTCATTCTCTTGTTAGTGCAACTGATGAATTGAAGGCAGGAACAGAAAAAGTGAAGGACGGACTGGGTGAACTAGAGAACCGTTTTAAAGAATATGCTTCCGGTGTGATTACTCTGACAGCAGGATTAACGGAAATCAATAATGGTGTGGCAAAACTGGATGCAAGTACACCACAGATGACAGATGGAATGAAATCCGTACTGGATGGAATTGATACCATCATTGAAAAGGTAACAGGAGACGGAGGCGCAGCAAAGGGAGCAAAGCAGCTTGCCGAGGGAGCAGCGAAACTTGACGCAGGGATAGGAACATTGAAAGACCAGTCAACAGAATTGATTGAGGGTGTAGGACAGCTCGCTGCGGGAGCAGATTCTGTAGAAACAAATATGCAGACAGTAGTTTCTGCTTTTGAAGGAACAGAAGGACAGATGGGACTGAATGACGGCTCACAGGCAGTGGCAGACGGTGTAAAAGAATTGACAACACAGCTTTCCGGAATGGTGAGTACAATCAATGCAGCAATCGCTGATAACAATTCGAAGATTGAGCAGTGTCAGGCAGGCCTTCTGACATGCAGCACAAAGATGGCAGAATGTGAGGCAGCTATTACGGATTGTGAAAGTAAGATTGCACAGTGCCAGACAGGAATTGAACAATGTGAGAAAGTACTCGAAGGTGGCATCAGTCCGACAACAGGCAGTGCGCTTACAGAAGAAGAAATAGCAGGATATCATGCTAAAATTGAAGAGCTGACAACAAATATCAGTGCCCTTGAAGCAGGAATTCAGACAGCAAATGAAGTGAAAGAGACGATTGAAGCAAAACAGAAAGAATTGGAAGATAATATTTTAACATTAACGGGAGCCAATCTTGCGTTGAACAACGTTTTGTCAAATATGAATCCTGATACAATGACAGAAAGTCTTTCTGCATTACAGGATGGAGCGGATTCAGTTGCAGAAGGTGTGAAACGGGCAGGTGCAGGAATCAAACAGCTGGAATCGGAAGGTACATCAAAACTGGCAGCAGGGCTTTTGCGGTTAAATAACAGTTTGCCGGCACTGAGCAATGGAATGGATGAGTTAAAAGCAGGCTCACAAAAGGTTGCAGGTGGTGCTAATGAACTCTTCACAGGAATTGATGCATTAGGTGGAGGATTGACAACAACACTTCGTCCGGGAGTGTACCGGCTGTATGAGGGAGGATTGTTATTCAAATCTTCTATTTCACAGTTATATGAAGGAACGAATAAGGCAGCTGCAGGCGGCAATGAGTTAAACAATGCAACAAATCAGGTGGCATCCGGTATTTCGCAGCTGCATGATGGTTCTGTTCAGTTAGATGATGGAATGGGACAGTTCAAAGAAGAGGCAGTTGATACGATTTCTGAGTTTGTTAAGAATGATTTGCAGGATCTGCTTGACAGAGTAAAAGCAACAGTGGATGCAGCGGGTGAATATACGATATTCAGTGATGCAGCAAGCGGGAAGAGCACAAGTGTAAAATTCATCTATGAAACGGCAGCTGTCAAAGCAGATGAATAAGATCAAGTAACAGGCATCAGTTCCTGTATGTAAGATAGAGATGTCTGCAAAAAATAAGTTGTATGAGATCTGAGAAAAGGAAAAAATAGTATTTGTCAATCATAAAGGCAGAGGACAAAAATTGATATGTCCCCTGTCTTTACTTTTTGGATGACAGTAGGGGTCATTTGTGATAAAGTAAGCATAATACAATATGCCTGACGAATCATCAATCATAGCAGGATAATAAGTAAATCATGAAAATAGGATTGCCAGGGGAAAGAGATGAAGAGAAATAGAAATATTGAATGAGAAATATAGAATGACAAATATTGATAGAGAAAAGCGGAACATGCATATAGATGTGAAGTATTGATAGAGAAAAGCAGAACATGCATATAGATGTGAAGTATTGATAGAAAAATGCAGATAGAAAAATTCAGAGATATAAAGGAGTGGAATGATGCAGTTCGAAGTTGGACAAATTGTAAAATTGAAGAAAAAACATCCATGTGGAAGTTTTGAATGGGAAATCTTAAGGGTAGGTGCTGATTTTCGGTTAAAGTGTCTTGGATGTGGACATCAGGTAATGGTGAAGCGAACATTAGTCGAAAAAAATTGTAGGGGATTACGGGAAAAAGATGAATCATAATCAATAGGGAAAAGAAGGATTATAATCGATGGGGAAAAGAAGGATTATAATCGATGGGGAAAAGAAGGATTATAATCGATGGGGAAAAGAAGGATTATAATCGTTGGGAAAAGAAGGAACATAATCAATTGTTGACAAAGAAAAATAACTGTGCTATATTGTATTAAGTAACTAATACAATGGTGCGACAAGACAAGGAGATGATGATGTGGCATGGGATTTTGAAAGTGACAGACCTATTTATACGCAGCTATTAGAAAAGATACAGCTGATGATTATTTCCGGTAAGTTTAAACCGGGAGACAGGTTACCATCTGTCAGGGATTTATCGTCAGAAGCTGCAGTCAATCCGAATACAATGCAGAGAGCGTTGCAGGAGCTTGAAAGACAGGGACTTGTTTATTCACAGAGAACATCAGGAAGAATGGTTACACAAGACACAGAACTGATTAAAAGCGTGAAAGAAAAAGTAGCAATCAATCATGTGAAAAGTTTTTTAGAAACAATGAACGAACTTGGATTTGAACAGCAGGAAATTCAGGGGATTATCACATTGTTGTCAGACATGGGTGATGAGTAACTTGTTAGAGAGTATATAACAATCTGCCGCCGAGGCGAAGCCTGGGGGCACTACATTTACATTATGAAGGTAGGAAGGAAAGTGTTTATGAGCGATTTTTTGTTAGAAGCCAAAGGAGTATCTAAGTTTTATGGAGCAAATGCAGCGCTTAATAATTTTAATATTAGTATCCCAAGAGGCAAATTAGTTGGTCTTCTCGGACCGAATGGTAGTGGTAAATCAACATTTATTAAATTATGTAATGGTCTTTTGCAGCCATCATCCGGAGGAATCATGATTGATGGAAATCCAATTGGAGTGGAGACGAAGAAGGTGGTATCTTATCTTCCGGAACGCACATATCTGGATAATGCCATGTCTCCCGCAGAGTATATCACATATTTTTCGGATTTTTATGAAGATTTTGTTCCGAAAAAAGCTTATGATATGCTGGCTAATTTAAGAATTAACCCTGCGCAGAAATTAAAGACCATGTCGAAGGGTACAAAAGAGAAAGTGCAGTTGATCCTTGTGATGAGCCGCAATGCGAAGTTGTATCTTTTAGATGAACCAATCGGTGGCGTTGATCCGGCTGCAAGAGATTATATATTAAATACAATCATCAGCAATTACAATCCGGAAGCGACTGTGATTATTTCCACACACTTAATTACGGATATTGAACCTGTGCTTGATGAGGCAATATTTATTAAGGAGGGACAATTGGTATTGTATATGCCGGTTGATGAGATTAGACAAAGAGAAGGAAAATCAGTTGACGCATTATTCAGGGAGGTGTTCAGATGTTAGGAAAATTAATCAAACATGAATTTAGGGCAACATATAAGACATATCTGCTTTTATTTGGAACGTTGCTATTATTGACAGTATTATCCAAAATCACATTTAAAGTTGATACTGGTTTTATATTTTATGAAATTGTCAGAGGGCTGTTTTTGGTAATTGATATCGTGCTGATGGTTGCTGTCGGTTTTGTTGGAACATTTTTGGTAATAGCAAGAGTCTATCGGCATCTGTTAAAGGATGAAGGATATCTTTCTCATACATTGCCAGTGAAGACGTCACAGCATATTTTGACAAAATGCATTACTGGTACGGTATGGATTCTTTTGAGTTACATTATGATGGCGATTGCTATTTTAATCTATGTCGGAGAGTATGGAGAAGTATGGGATGCAGTGACGGATTTTTTTAATGATTTGTCAGAGGAACCAAAGCTCATCGGGGCCGCAATATTATTTCTCCTAATCTGTATAGTAGCAGTGGCCTCAAATGTATTAAGTTATATCGCAGCACTTTCTCTTGGACAATTATTCAAGAAACATAAAATCGTAGGTGCCGTTGTATTCTGGTTTGTCATGAATTATGCATTAAGTATAGTATTAACGGTGATTCAATTCTTTACAGGAACTCTGTTTGACAGAATTAATGATCTGGATTTCAGGGTAGATGGATATGTATTTTTGTATACAGTTTTGACTGTGATTTTGATTGGAGAGATTTTACTCTCAGGGATCTATTTCTTTATTTCAAATTACATGCTTACAAAAAAGTTAAATCTGGAATAATAAAAATTCGGCTCAATGCATGGTGTCAGGAGTTTTTCACTTCTGGCACCATTTTTTAAAATGTTTAAGTATTTTTTTGCAATGTTTAGAAAAATTTTTCTTGAAATATCAGAAAGTATATGGTAGACTAAGTATTCGTGATATATTATTTAATAATCCTTGTTCCTTATCAGTTAGGGGACCAGAGACCAAAAGGAGGTAAAAACGCATGAACAAGTATGAATTAGCAATAGTAGTGAGTGCAAAACTTGAAGATGAAGAAAGAGCTGCTGTGATCGAAAAGGTTAAAGAGTACATCACTCGTTTCGGTGGCACAGTGACAAATGTTGATGAATGGGGTAAGAAGAAATTAGCTTACGAAATTCAGAAGATGAAAGAAGCATTCTACTACTTTATTAAATTCGAATCAGAGCCTACAGCTCCGGCAGAAGTTGAGAGACATGTTCGTATTATGGAAAATGTAATCAGATTCTTATGTGTGAAAGATGAAGCATAATTGAGCTGATTGCTAAGATTTAATAGAGAATAAACGAATCAGATTACAACTTAAGATAAGTTTAGAAAAGAGGCGAAAGTATGAATAAAGTTATTCTTATGGGTCGTTTGACACGAGACCCGGAAGTTAGATATTCACAAGGTGAACAGGCACTGGCAATTGCAAGATTTACATTGGCAGTTGACAGGAGATTCAAGAGAGATGGAGACCAGCAGACAGCGGATTTCATCAATTGTGTCGCATTTGGTAAGACAGCTGAATTTGTAGAGAGATATTGCCATCAGGGTACAAAACTTGTTGTGGAAGGAAGAATTCAGACAGGAAGCTATACAAACAAAGATGGCGTGAAAGTATATACTACAGAGGTAGTTGTTGAAAATACAGAATTTGCTGAAAGTAAAGCGGCTGCAAGTGGCAATGGAGGGGGCTATGCAGGTGCAGGCAACGGTGGTTACCAGTCAGCAAGACCAGAGCCAATCAGTGCAGCAGGAGATGGATTCATGAACATTCCTGATGGAGTGGAAGACGAAGGTTTACCATTTAACTAAAAGAAATATTATGAAAAAGGAGGCCATTTCAATGCCATATAATAAGACAGAAAAAGGCGACAGAAGCGAAGCTCCAATGAAGAGAAGAGGCGGACGCAGAAGAAAGAAAGTATGCGTATTCTGTGGCGAGAATAATAGTGTTATAGATTATAAAGATGTAAATAAATTAAAGAGATATGTATCTGAAAGAGGAAAAATCCTTCCTAGAAGAATTACAGGAAATTGTGCAAAGCACCAGAGAGCTCTTACAGTTGCAATCAAACGTGCAAGACATATCTCATTAATGCCTTACACATTAGATTAAACCCAGTAAAATCAAGGGTTGTAGAGGTTGGAAGTACGAATTTGACACAACTTTGACACAAACTTTGAGGGTTTGACACAGGAAAATAGAGTAATAAAAGAATGGTCGGCAGTCTTCGGATTGCCGGCCTTTTTTCATTGTGAGGTTTGTTGATTTTTTGTGATTGCCGGTGTATGATAGTTGACAGGAATATCAATTGAATCTACAGAATACATGGAAACCATACGGTACCATAATGAATGCCGGAAAAGAAGCGATTATTATCGAATTTTAGGTTCACAAACCGAAAAAGGAAAAGGATTTGAAGGAGACGGTACAGGCGGCTTTAAAGCAGATTGAGGATAAGCACTATGATGCGAAATTAAAAGCGATGAGCTATTCTGCCGAACAGATCAAAAAGTATGGTTTTGCTTTTGATGGAAAAGAGGTTCTGATTGGAGAAGGCAAATAGTAATAGTAACGGAATAACAGTTCATCAAATTTCTACGTGGAAAAGATGACCTATTAATGGTATAATGAAGATATATCATTATGGAAAGCCATAGAAAGGATAAGTGCAGGAAATGCATAGGTGTGTGTATGGAAAAACAAACATTTGTATTTGACAGTTTGCCAAAGAGCGTGGAAGAATTAAAAGCAATCAGGGAATCTGTGTTGACAACTCCCTTTATGACGGCAGCGCTTTCTGTCGCTGTTTTATGTAACTATGAAAATGATAGAGATGTAACATATGAGATGTTAGATTTTCTGAAAGGTCCACAGCCATTATCAATGATGGATAAGCAGTTTATCAGAGACAGACTTAGTGGTAAGGGATATAAAACATTTTCGTATTTTGCAGGTTCTGGTCCTCAAAACAATTATGTACCTTCACAGCCGTATACGATTACGGTATCTGATAACCCATATTCTTATACAAATGAAGGATATGCGACACTTTATTTAAAGTCTTCCGGGGCGGATTCAGAGAGACCTGTTACACTCAGAAGAAAAGGTGATCAGTGGTTTTTGTGGCAGATTACATTTCTGTCAGACATTAGAACACCTGCAAAAGATGACCCTTGGGCATAAAAGGTAATGTCATGTTTTGGGAAAGTAATATGAACTATACATCTTTAAATTTTTATCTTTTACTTTTTTTGATTGTGATCGTTTATTATACACTTCCGTTGAAAATCAGATGGTTCGCATTGCTGGTGGGAAGTCTTTCATTTTATTACATTATTTCAAAACAGGGATTTGTTATATTGTTGGCGACTACTCTTGCCACCTACCTGTTTGGGATTCTAATTGATGGCAGCAACAATAAAACAGTGGCGCGGATTCATCTGATGATTGCGGTATCGGTCTGCATTATTCCGCTTTTTGCAATCAAAACAAGTAATTTTGTGATGCGCATTTTTGATGTGAATGAAGTTTCATGG
This sequence comes from uncultured Lachnospiraceae bacterium, assembly GCA_902773095.1. GTDB lineage: Bacteria > Bacillota > Clostridia > Lachnospirales > Lachnospiraceae > Bovifimicola. The sequence continues at coordinate 17,428 of CACYDA010000110.1, forward strand.
ATTGTGCCAGTGGGTATTTCGTTTTATTCCTTACAAATGATTGCGTATATTGTTGATCTATACAGAGGCAACATAAAACCCCAGAAAAATATTTTGAAATATATACTGTTTATTTCCTTTTTTCCTCAAATCATTCAGGGACCAATACCGAGATATGGAGCGTTGGGAGAACAGCTATTTGAAGGACACAAATTTGATGAAGAAGGGATTACAAAAGGAATCCATCTTATCATCTGGGGATTTTTTCTGAAATTTATGATTGCGGATAAAGCGGGGGTAGTGGTAAATAATATTTTTGATAATTATGAATTGTATCCGGGACTTTATGTTGTTGTTGGAGGTGTTCTATATAGCATCCAGCTCTATACGGATTTTATGGCATGTACAACGATTTCCAAGGGAGTTTCAGAGATATTTGGCATTCATTTGATGGATAATTTTGATCATCCATACATGGCGGTTTCTATTAAGGATTTCTGGAGAAGATGGCATCAATCTTTAAGCACGTGGCTTCGGGATTATGTGTATATACCATTAGGGGGAAACCGAAAGGGAAAATTGATGAAATACATCAATCTGCTTGTGACATTTTTCGTCAGTGGAATTTGGCATGGAGCAGATTACAATTATATTGTGTGGGGATTATTGCATGGTGTTTATCAGATTACAGGAGAATTGACAGGGAAAATCAAAGGGAAAATCTATGATAAATTACGAATGCCGGAAGAAATTGCCGTTCGAAGATGGATTCAGAGAGCAGGCACATTCATTTGGGTCACATTAGCATGGATTATCTTCAGGGCAGATCAACTGGGACATGCCATTACGATGATCAAGTCCATTTTTACAGTGTATAATCCGTGGATTTTGTTTGATGATTCTTTGTTACGGCTGGGACTATCCTGGAAGGAGTGGTGTGTGCTTGTACTCTCTGTCATGTTGTTAGTCAAAGTCAGTAAAAAGCAGGAAGAAGTATGTATCAGAGACCGGATCTTAAGCCAACATATTATCGTAAGGTGGTTCATTTATGTGGCAGCCATCAGTGTCATTTGGGTATTTGGAACATATGGATATGGTTTTGATGTGAAGGATTTTATTTATGGAGGATTTTAAATGGGAAGCAAACGTGGTACAGAACATGGGTCAAAACAACTGGCAAGAAAAAGAATGAAACAAAGGCAAAAACAAAAAGCAGTGAAGCGGGCAAGGGAACGGTCAAAGCATTTTGTTTTTATTCTGAAAGGCTGCCTGTTGTTTGCGATTATTGTTAGTGTTCTGACTTTGATCAATACTGTTTTAATTCCTAAATATTACTATAATAATATGTGGCCTACGACCACCACGATTGAACAGTTTTATCAGATGGATCAGGAATCTGTTGATGTGTTGATTGTGGGCAGCAGTCATTCTGTTACAGGTGTCTGTCCACAGGAATTGTATAATTCGTACGGGATCAGAGCTTACAATCTTGGAACAGAACAACAGAATCTTCTTGTTAGTTATTATCTGATCAAAGAAGCATTAAAGTACCAGTCTCCAAAGGCAATTGTTCTTGATATCTATATGTGCTATCCTTACAATCGGCAGGAACCGCTTAATTCTGCTGAAGGTTTTACAAGAAAAGTGATTGACAGTATGAGATGGTCAAAAGTGAAGAAAGAGGCAATCGATGCGATTGTGAAAGTGGATAAAAATCAGACGAAGAGTAGTTACTACTTTGTGAACCAGCGTTTTCATACAAGATGGACAGGATTGAATGAAGAAGATTTTGTTTATGCGCAGATGGAGAGTGATGAAGGATTAAAAGGATATTCTCTGCTTAGCGGATATATTGGTGAGTCCGATTATCAGCCATTTGATCTGACGAACCATACCGGTGCAGGTCAAGAAGAAGCCGAAAATCCTGAAGAACAGAATGAGGAAAACGGAAATCCTGAAGAGCAAAAAGAGAAAACGGATAGTCCTGAAGAACAAAGTGAGAAAACAGATGGTCCTGAAGAACAAAATGAGAAAACGGATAGTCCTGAAGAGAAAAAAGAGAAAACGGATAGTCCTGAAGAACAAAGTGAGAAAACGGATGGTCCTGAAGAACAAAAAGAGAAAGTTGAAAATCCTGAAGAACTAAATGCGGAAGCCGATAATATAGAAGAAATGCTGCCATTGATGGAAGAATATCTGGACAAAATTGTGGATTTATGTAAAAGTAAAGAGATTGATCTGATATTGATAAAGACACCTTACAATGCAGCCAGCGTTGAAAGGTATAACCGGTTGACAGAGTATGCTGTGGAAAACCAGATTCACTATTATGATTTTAATGAGAAGAATCTGTATGAGAAAATAGGATATGATTTTAGTGTCGATAACCAGGATGGAGGACATGCCAATTACTGGGGATCAAAGAAAATCACCACAGAGCTTGGAAGAATCTTAAAGGAGGAGTATCATATTACCTCTTTAAAAGATACACAGTGGGAGGATACGGATGAAATATATCTTGAATGCATTAGAAATGCAGAATTGGTTCACATTACAGATATCAAAGAGTATTTAAAGGCGATTGATCAATCGAATTATGCTATTTTCATGGCTGTAGCGGATGAAGGTTCAGAGTGTCTTGACAAAGATATTTTAGACGGACTTCACAGACTTGGCATTGAGGGAGAGTTATATGGACATTTGAGATACAGTTACTATGCTGTTGTCACGAAAGATGAAGTGATTGAAAAAACAGCTAACGAAAGTTTATCAGTGTCAGGTCTGTTTCGTGAAGGACGATCCAGATATTCTGTTGCCAGTGCAGGAAATGAAGTCGGAAATTCCTGTTCCATCAAAATAGATAACAGGGAATATGCAAAAAATAAGCGGGGACTTAATATCGTTGTTTATGATTATCATTTAAAGAAAGTAATAGACTCTGTATGCTTTGATACGTTCATTCCAGAATTGACTGCAATCAGGTAACAGGTGAAGTTGCGCTACCACGCTATTAAGAGCAGCTATTGAAGGAAACATGTGAGAAGATTTCCAATTATCAACTATCCAACTTGGCTAACAAAAGAGGTAAAATAGGCGAAAAAGTTAGCCACTTTCCTAATAATATGGCAAGAATAGA
>CACYDA010000111.1 GCA_902773095.1 uncultured Lachnospiraceae bacterium
AATGATAGTGTATGGAAACTCAAAACCGTCTCTACCTCATTCAGATGATGCACATTCGGCACATAAGGAGCAGCCACAGCGTTCCATTGGCTTTTTCTTCAATGATGGGGGTATTTTTATAGATTTCACCATAAATAGCTTAAACAACACAGCCTAAAATCTCAAAAATTTGAAGATTAATATGGATTATTTTAACTCCACAGATTCGGTGTATCAGATGTCTTTTCATACTCAAACGAGGTATCTTCCGCTATCAAATCCCATGAGGAACCCGTAAATGTAACTATCGCCTTATTGCCATCAATTTTAATCACTCCGCCAATCGGCGTGCCATTAGGATCCGATGCAATAAAACTCATTCCACTTTCTGACAGCTCACCTACACCGTCATGAAATGTCGTCAGATTCGCTATGCTAATCTGCACCGTGTACACACCATCTTCCACTTTTGCAATTTCAAGACCAGCGTTTCCGGTATCAGGATCTTTGTACTCACCAATATACTCACTCTCTGCTTTTCCTGAATAACCTTCCTCAGTCACTTTTTTCGGTATAGAAGGTCCTTGTCCGTCATCTACAGCCATCTCATCCTGTTGACCAGAATCCCCGCCAGGACCTCCAGGATGCTCTTCACTACCTGAATTATCGACATTTCCCGGATTTTCTTCATTTCCCGGGTGTTCTTCAGCGGCTGGATTTTCTTCTGATTCCTGTTTCACCTCTTCCGGCTTTGCATCACTGCCATCTTCATTTTGTGCACTTTCTGTTGGCTTTTCTTCCGTTGTATTTTGGGCGTCTGTATCATTTGTACTATCACTATTCTCTGCCGGGCGAACTGTCTCAACTTTGTTGCCTGAGTCAGAGGATGATTTAGAAGAACAGGCAGTAACTGCCATTCCCATACAAATAGCAAACACTAATACAATTGTCTTCTTCATATTTTTATCCTTTCTGATTACATCCATCTATCAAAATATGCAATCTGTGATTAGTGTAACACTATTTTTTAAACTAATCAACCTTAATCACAATTTTACCATTTATCTTATGGTGGTCAAAATCCATCATAGCTTCTTTTTATACTATAACAATCACTAATCACTCCATTTCTCCGACTGAAATTGCTTCCACTTCATCCGTATAATAGGAATCTTCTTCCTGCAGGAGTGCTAAATTGACAGTTGTAAAATGTGCACATAGGATGGTAAAAGAATTGTCTGCAATTGTCAACAAATGTGTAAATTCCGGTGCATCACTGCTTATGATTGGCTGTAATAGATTAAGCAGCGGTAATACCGATTCTTTTAATACCTCATATTCCTCTTCACTAAATGAAATACCATGTTCTTCCTTTACAAGATCCATATGCGACGTGATTAGATCTGCAATTTCTCTTGTCACATCTACCCGTATGCCGGAACCTGATAAAGTAAACGTCAGAATCAGCTTAGTCCATTCTGCTTTTGACGTATCTTTAACAATACTCTGTCCTACCAGCTTAAAATACTCAATCGTTTCCTTTAATTCATCCGGAGTTTTTGTGAATGCTAATTCGATCAACTTGCTTACAAAACTCATACTCTCTGCCCCATCCTCACGGTCTATGGTATCTGCCAGCCAGTCAGCAGTCTCCGATAAAAACTCCGTCATACTTATACTTTCTGTCCCATTCGATTTGCTTTCTTCTGTGTCATTTTTCGAACTATCCTCTTTTTTTTGTTTATTCTGATTTCTGCCATTAAAAAGTGATGTGGATTTTTTGGTGATCTGTATATCATCACCTATATATTCTTTTTGACCATTACAATACAATCCCCACTTTTCAAAAGGAATATATGGAATAAAATCATTGACATTAATTACATTGTGTATGCTGTCATAAATCACATCATCACCCGAAGAATTTGGTGCTTCAAAAGTATATACATAGACATCGTCATCATTATTGATATCAAATTCACTCAAATGCTCTATAATATATTTCCCTGTAAGATTGGCTACTCCACCTGCTCTGCTATACCCGGATATCCATATTTTAATTTCCTTTAAGTGGTACTTCTCCTGATAATCTCTGATCCTGTTGATGATTTTCTGAGAAGCATCTGAAAAACCTTCTTCATCACCACTGTTTCCAATCATCATATTCGAAGCCCACTCTGCCTGATATCCGTCACCTCGAATCGCCACTGCAACGACTTCCGTGCCATTTAAATTCTTGTGAGAAATTGCACTTCCGATTGTGTCCTTTGTTGTTTCATTTTCCATATCTTCACAGATGACATCCTGAAATCCGATTTGTGTCATTAAGTCGATGATATTTCGATCTTTTTTACCACTAGAAGTCGGAGTCGCTGCCAGTGCCAGATTCATTGACATTGTTCTTAAATGTTCATTATTCTCTTTTCCCGAATTTTTAAAATAGCTGTCACTATAATAATACTCTGTCTTAATATCCGGACCCACTCCCCCGAAACAATAGTTATACTCTCCTACATAGAGTTTATCATCAATGGTTTTATTTTCATCAATACTACTATTCATATTTTTAGAATCGTCATTTCCGTCTGATTGTTCCAAAAGGATTTGATCAGATGTTTTATCAGATGATTTATTACATGCGCTAAATACCAATAGTAATGTTGTTATGATTCCAAAAACCAAGGTAGTTTTTATTCTTCTTTTGATGAGACTTCGCATATTTTGCTTTCTCATTTGATGCAACTGCACCTGTTTCCTATTTGTTACTTTCTTGCTAATTACTATCATATCTATGTTTCCTCTTATTCTCTCAAATTGTATCCAAGATGTTTTACATTCTCAAGAATCATCATACTTTAAAATGCTTTTTTTGTAAACTAAAAACCACAAATCACTCATTTCTTATTGATAAATATTCTCAATAGTGTAATAATATGATAAACATTCCTGTCCTTTTCACAGACATAAGAAAGTACCGGGAAAATTGATGTTTAACGAGAGGTTTAGAATAAAATGACTAAAATAGATTTAATTACCGGTTTTTTAGGTTCCGGAAAGACAACCTTCATCAGATCCTATGTAAATTATCTCACTTCTAAAGGCGAAAAAGTATGCATTTTAGAAAATGACTATGGTGCCATTAATGTTGACACAATGCTTTTAGCTGATCTAAAAAGTGAATATTGTGATATTGAAATGGTGGCAGGCGGCTGTGATTACGACTGTCACAGACGTAGATTTAAGACAAAATTAATTACACTTGCAATGCTGGGATTTACAAGAGTGATCGTAGAACCGTCAGGAATCTATGATGTAGACGAATTTTTTGATATTTTAAACGAGTCTCCTGTTGACAAAATGTACTCTGTCAGTAATGTGATTACCATTATCAATCCTTATGATCATATTGGTAATTCTGATATTGATTTATCTATTGAAACTACCTATCTTCTTGCAAGCCAGGCAGCTACTGCAGGATGTATTGTTCTAAGCCATATTGCAGAAACTTCGCAGAATGATGCTTCCATCTCTGAAAACATCTGCCACCATATTAACCAGGCTCTTGAAAGTATTAAATGCAACCGCAGATTCGATATCACAAACATTATCGCAAAAAACTGGGAGAGTTTATCAGATGCGGATTTTGAAAAAATAACCGGTTCCGGCTATCATGCAGTTTCCTTTGAAAAAACTTTTTCCATGGACGAAAATGGATTTGAATCCCTTTTCTTTATGCATGTACATATGAATCAAGAACTTCTTTTCAGTAAGATTACGGAATTATTTTATGATCAATCAGTTGGAAATGTAGTACGTGTGAAAGGATTTCTTATGACAGGTGAAACTGAAAATAAATGGATTGAAATCAATGCCACTCATCACGGCATTCATATCAATCCGATTAAAGAAGGTCAGGAAGTATTAATCGTAATCGGCGAAAACTTAAAGAAAGAAAAATTAGACTCCTATTTTGATTCTAAATATTCTTCTTGCAGACTTGAATAATATGATATCAGGGTCAAAAGACTTGTTCACAAGAAGCTTGCTTACAAGTGGGACAATGGCTTGTTGACCACCGCCCCGACATGAGAAAGAAGTAGAGCAAAGCTCCATGAAATTGCGAATGGCGGGCAGGATTGTGGGAGTGCGAAGCACGGAACAATCCGTGATATCACTTATAGGATGTCTCATTATTCTTCACGCTCATCGCTATTATATAATTCTTCCATCAACTTTTTTATTACGGAAGATGTACATTTTCCCTTTACATTTAATGCGTTCATCATCTTTTTGGCCCTTATATATGTATCTCTTCTTCCTTTTAATAATTCTGTTGATGTATCTCGCACTGTTCCATCCTTTTTTTGAATACCGTTCAATAACAAAACATCATTAATGTCCCTTTCCATATCCACATCCCTAGGCTCCGTATAGATTTTCCCGTCTTTATCATAAGCTATTTTATCCATCTGTACTTTATTGAATGGACTAAGCTCCATTTCTGTCTCTTTTTTATGTGCATCACAGCAAAGAACATGTCCTGAATCTCCTGTTACTTTCTCTCCACCGTCACATACACCAAGCAAATTATTGTAATCAATTGCTTTCTCCTTATTCTTACTTAATGGTACAAGATGTTCCACTCTAGAATGATTATCCAAATGAATTCGTCTCATACAATATGCACAAATTCCACGTTGCTCATGTAATAATATTTCTTTAACTTCATTCTTTGGAAAACCCGTATCAAACACTCTACGGATTGCTTTGATGTCATCTTCTTTTATTTCCTTCCATTCTTGACTTTTACGAATTTCTATAATCTTCCTATTAATATCATCTTTTAAACCTTCTTTTTTGATATATAACACAATCAACACTCCTCTATCATCTTAGCATCCGATATCATACCAGCCATCTTCTTATATTCAGAATTGTCCTCTCCTAGAACATTTTCAACTTTTCCAGTAATTCAGTTGCCTTTTCAAAATCTATATCATCTACCGCATATTCTATCTGATCAACTAAATTTTTTACAATCTTTGGTCTTGACACACTCTCTTGTCGATAACGCAGTACATCCTCCACTTCATATCCATAACAATCCGGTAAATAATTAACTTCTTGTTCATTATCTAAAAGAATCAGATTAGCTTCTTTTGATGAAGATATTACGATAGGCGAATGAGTCGCAATAATAAACTGAACATTCTCAAATGTTTTACGCAATGCTTCTATTACATTCCACTGCCACTTCGGATGCAAATGCAAATCTATTTCATCTATCAAAACAATTCCATTAATTTGTTCTCTATTTTTCAGTTCCGGATTTAGAATGCAGACTCGATGTGCTAAATCCATAATCATCCATAATAATGATTGATAACCTGCACTTAGTTTTGAAATCGGCATTTCATCCCCCTCTTCTTTAAAAACCAGTTCATCAAACTGAGGTGAATAATATATTGCCGGAATATTATCCATTTCATTTATTTCTTTCATAAAAGAAGCTACTATGTTCTTAAACATTTCATATTCTCTTACGGTTCCTTTATTTGAAACCATAACTTCCTGCTTAAGACACCACTGTTGAATAGACTTAACATCCATAGAAGAATCCAGACATCCAATATATCCACATCTTCTATCATCAAGCTTTTTCTTTAACTCCGTTCCAAAATCACCTCTTCTTACCCTCCATGCTCTGGCAGAACTCTGAAAACTTATAAGAGGCAAAAAAGCATCAGAATTGTTTGTCAGCTTTTTCATCCATGCACATACATCTTTATTATCAATTTTCGTATGTGTAGCTGATACCTCTTCCTTTACTCTGTTCCATGTAAAACTCAGGTTATCTGATATCTGAAGTGTGCAGCCTGTAGAAACAGGCTCAAAGTATTCAATTGATGTAGACGAATCTCCGAGTGGTTTAATCTTTATACGAACATCATCCTTTGCAATATTCTTTGGGCTGACACCTGCCACATTTACAAACATTCCACCAAGAGCTACTGCAATTCCCTCCAAAACAGAAGTCTTTCCTGCTCCATTATCTCCAATGAGAAGGTTCACACCTGGCCTTATGTCAATATCAAATCTTTTGATTACTTTATAGTTCTTTATATGAATCTTTTCTAAATACACCTATCTCACCATCCTTCTTATATTTTGCCACCAATAATTCTATCTCCATATTATGACGGCTATTCTTTTAACCGCATAAAATCTGTCTATAGCCCTAACTCTGTCATGAAAGCAATCAAAAATAAAGAATTTTCTACGTATTGGACTACTACAGAAACATATGAATCACTCAAGATCTATATCGATATAGATGAAGATGGATTAAAAGAAACCATTGTTCAGATGTTAGGTGGTGCCGGCTGCAAAATTGACACCAAAAACACCAAAACATTTCAAAATGATTTAACAAATATCAAAAGCAAAGATGACGTTTTAACACTACTTGTTCATTTGGGATACTTGGCTTATAACCAGGCAGAACAAACTGTTTAAATTCCTAATGAAGAAATACGTCAAGAATTTATTCTGGCTGTCACTACCAGAAAACACAAGGAAATCGCACGACTTGTTATCGAATCTGAACAGTTGTTAGAAAACACAATTATCTTCCAAAGAAAAACTCTATGCTGTCGGCAATAATAATAGAATTGAAATGGAATCAATCTGCCACAGGTGCAATCGCACAGATAAATAACAAGAACTATCCACAAATTTTAAAAGAATATACAGATGACATCCTTTTAGTTGGTATCAGCTATGACAAAAAGAACAAAGAACATACTTGTCTGATTGAAAAGTACATGAATTAACACACCAAGAACAGCTAACACAAAAAAGCTGCCAAACCAATACATCAATCCTATTGGCCTTGACAGCTTTTGACTTTAAATAGTGTTTAATATCTGTTCTTTTTAGTTAAAAATTCCTTTTGTTGATTGTCAAGTAAAATTGACCAACCCCTATATTTCCAACGTTGTATATTTTTAAATTATCATATATCTGTGGCTGTTTAATAATATAGAGTTTGAATACATATCATAATTTATTTAATAACTCCTTTTTCTTTTCTTCAAACTCTTCTTCTGAAATAACCCCCTTTTCTTTTAGCGATGCAATCTTCTCTATCTTTGAGAAGACATCCAAATCATCATTTTTTATTACCATACTTTCGGATATTTGTTTTTCTTTAGATTCAGTTTCCATCGTACTTTGGCTAGAATTACTGTAACTGGGATTTGACTCAATTTTATTCGATTTACACGCTACAACAATTAATCCAATTAATCCCAGCCAAAATCCCCATGCAAATCCTCCACTATATCCTTTACTCTCATTGATAACTTTTGTAGCACATCCCATAAGTATTCCCCAGATTAACAATCCCAAAAAATATCCTATCAAATAGCCTATACTAAAATAATTTGAATCAAACATAATTCATCCTCCATTTACTCATCAAAATTGAATTCAACTTCCTTGAATAGAGATCTATTTCAGTTCAATTATCATATTACATTTTCTACTAATATATCACCCATGAACCCGTTGATTACGCATGTTATTCACCGGAGTCCGCGCCTAAAATATTTTTGTTCCTGATATAATGAATGTCTTCCACCATTTCTGCATATGCATATAAACACATTACTGATAACGGATTCAAAACAAAAAGATAAATCAGTAGTATTGGTAACATTTTTTTTGAATTTTCATACTTCTCTGCTCTGTCATTGATTTTTGATTTTGATATATCAGAGTAATTAATTTTACGTTCTTTAGACCGACTCAAAGTACCGTTAACATATTTATAGTATTTTGAATATGCAAAAAACTGATATATATCTATAACCGTACATATCGCTATTATTATTCCTATTACGACACCTACACCAACCGCATATTTTTTTATTCTTTTTGTAATCTTATTACCTTCCATTTGATTTTTTCTCCTTTCGCATTTTTGACGGAATTCCAATTCGTTTTTTGAACATTATTTGCCAGCTGGTTCACTACACTATTCTCAACTTTCAAGAGTTCAATGTCAGCTATCGAGGTTTGCCCAAAATTTCTTTTGTAAAATTTTTCTGCAATCTCATCGAACATCTTTGCTTTTTCTGACTGTGTAAGTTCCACGCCATTGACAAATGTTCCATTAGATTCATTCATTTTAAAAGCCTTTCTCCTTTCACAATATTTCCAAAAGGTGTACCTTTTAAAACAATGAAAGATAAATATTTCAAAGATGAAAATATGTCAATTTTTCTATAAATTCTACTATTTTTTTGCTTTTTTAGTTATTTTGCATAAAAAATATTGCAAAAAAATGTATTTTATGATAAAATTCTATCATTCAAAGGAATGTGTCAAAAGGTACACCTTTTGACGCTTGCCTCATATCATTAATATCTGTCTATTCCAAACTTTTTCTGTACTCTTTAACCTTTCTATAAAATGTTGATTTTGAAATTCCGTAGGCATTCATTATATCTTTCATCTTTATTTCTTTTTTTTCCCACCTCTTCACCATTACAAAGAATTCATCTGGCACATTAATCACAGGTGTGCCCATATGTACTCCTCTTTTTTTTGCTGCCTCTATCCCTTGCTTTTGCCGTTTTTTTATATTTTCTCTTTCATTCTGTGCAACAAAAGACAATATCTGAAGAACAAGATCTGCGATAAACGTGCCCATTAAATCTTCACCATTTCTTGTATCCAACAATGGCATATCTAACACACAGATATCAATTCCAATCTCTTTCGTTAGAGTTTTCCACTGATTTTGTATCTCTTCATAATTTCTACCCAGTCTGTCAATACTAAGGATATAGAGGATATCTCCTTTTTTTAATCTTTCAACCATCTTTTTATATTCTGGCCGCTCAAAACTCTTGCCAGACATTTTGTCTACATAAATGTTATTCTTTTCCACACCATTTTTCTCCAATTCGATCAATTGCCTTTCTTCATTTTGATCTATACTTGATACTCTTGCATATCCATACTTCATCATAAATTCGCCTCCCGATTTTCTAATATCTATCAGCAAATTTATCACTATCAAATGATGATTACTATATTAATAATAAAACAGCCACAAATGCTGTCAAATTTGTGGCTGTTCATATCAATC
>CACYDA010000112.1 GCA_902773095.1 uncultured Lachnospiraceae bacterium
AAAGTAGAATGGATGGCAGGTTATTCCAATCCGGATGATGGCACATGGATCAATAAAGAAAACGAACATCTTGAGGGTAGCGATCAGATCATCGTGCAGATTTATGATCCGGGAGAGGATAAGAATGGAATCAATACGGCATCCGGAATAAAAAAGATAGCTGTGTATGAAGAGAAGGAAGGGACAAGAAATGGGTTAGCAACTTCTGCTTATCACATTAGTAAAGATGAAAATAATGTGAATCTGGTAACAGTGACAACAGCCGAACTGGAGGATGGAGATTATAAGCTTGTTTTTGAGGCGGAAGATTTGGCAGGAAATAGCAGCCGGATTGAAATTCATGTTCTGAAAGATACAGATTTACCGGTATGTAGGATTGCAGCGATATCAGAAAGCGGATATGAGGATGTGTCAGCTGACTGGACAAATCAGCCAAAAGATATAGAGATTACTTTGACAAGTAAATTGTCAGGATTTGATTCTTATAAGATCGTTAAGAAAAATATCAGCACCGGTTTGGAAGAAAAAATATATGATGAATATAAGACAAGTGAGAGTATCACAGAATCATATCCAGGAGAAACAAAGTCATTCACAATTAAGGCAGAGGACCTGGATGAGGGAAATTATCTGATTTATGTGACTGCAACAGACAGAAGTGGTAACGTATGCGAGGATAGTAAAGAAGTTAGAATCGACAGAACGAGACCGGAATTTGACAGTTTCATTTACAGCAGAGATGACCTCTGGAGTGGAGACACTGACCAGTCTGACATTATAAGCATAGAATCTGATACGAATCCGGATAAAACGATCAAGTGTTCCGGAATCAAGAAAATTGAGTATTATATTAATGGCAAAGACGAGCCTTTTGATACGGTTCAATTTGATGTTGAGAAAACGGTTCATCATGAATATACCATTTCATGGGGCAGCTTGGAAGATGGTGAATATGAAGTCAAGGCAATTTTGTATGACCATGCAGGTAATATCACTGAATCAGAGGGAAGGACTGTAAAGAAGGACACAACAGCACCAACGGGTGAGATTAAGCTGGGAAGTGATAACAGCTGGACATCATTTATCGATACCATTACATTTGGTATATTCGAAAAAGAAACACAGATCTTTGAGATTACCACTAAGGATCCTGCCGACTTGGCAGTTAATGAATCCGTATCGGGGATCAAAGAAGTGTATTATTTAAAGGCAAATGTGAATGATGTTTATCATTCCGTAGAAGAACTTCCAAAGGAAGGTTGGGTGAAACTTGTCAATGCCAATTCGAACAGTATTGAAATCGAACCGAATGAGGATGTGGCAATTTACTTAAAGATTGTAGATGAAGTAGAGAATGTGACATACATTAATTCGATGGGTGTTGTGGTGGATCAACTGGGAGTCAATACAAATGAAGATGGAAGTAAGATGACAGCGATGACATCCTATATGAGAGAGGAGTCAGCTGTTTCCAAAACCGCATTTGCCGGTGTTGATTCAGAATGGACGAGTGAACCGGATGATATCAAAATTGTTCTTAGCGACAATTTATCAGGTTTTGAATCATTTGAAGTGTATAAAGAAAGTCTTACAGGAACAAAAGAGTATGTGTTCAATGATGAAAGAGGCAGACTGCTTTCCTACACAGATTCAGACAAAGTGATTACTTCAAATAGCGGTGAAAAAGTGGAATTTACCATTCCGGGAATTAGTCTTGACGAAGGTGATTACTTTATTGTGGTAAAAGCGCTTGACAGAAGTAAAAATGAAGAGTTTATTGAAAGACAGGAAGTAAAGATTGACCGCACGGCACCGGTGTTTAATGAATTCAGTTATCTTCATACAGAGACAAATACAAGCAGACATAATATATGGACGAATGCAGACAATCAGGCGGATATTATCAGTAGAGAATCAGATGCAAATGCAAATTCATCAATTAAGTGTTCGGGAATAGAGCATATTGAATATTATGTCAATAACAGTACTTCCCCATACTATTCAGTGAAATTTGGAGCTGAAAGAATTTACAATCATGAGTATAAGATTCCATGGGAAAATCTGCGGGATGGTGAGTATAAGGTTGATGCAGTCATATATGATTTTGCAGGCAATTCGTCTAAGGCAACAACAATTATTGTAAAGAAAGACACAGTTGCGCCGGTTGTTTCATTAGATTACAAAAAACACGATCTTTGGACAAATGAAGCAGGAAAGGCTGATATTACAAGTACAGAATCTGATGCAACAAGTGCACGCAGCAAAGGATCAGGAATTGAACATATTGATTATTACATTAACGGTAATGCAGAAGTTTATCAGACAGACAGATTTACAGATGATGCAAAAGAGTATCGTCATTCCCGTGTGATACCATGGTCAGTACTGGTGGATGGAAATTATACGGTAAGGGCAGTAGTTTATGACCATGCCGGAAATTACTCTGAAGCAACCAGAATTGTAAAGAAAGATACAATCTATCCTTCAGGAACCATTTCGCTGGGTGAAAATTCATGGAGTAGTGTATTGACTACAATTAGTTTTGGTATTTTCAAAAATGAAACACAGACATTTCATATTATGACGGATGATCCCGGTAATGATGGAATCAATGAGAATTCAAAAGTGAAGGAAACTTCTTATCTAAAGACAAATGTGGTTTACGTATCAAAAGAGAGTCTGCCAACAACCGGTTGGATCAAACTGGCAAATGGGGTATCCGACAATATTACTGTTGCACCAAATGAAGATGTCATTATTTATCTGAGAATAGAGGATCATGCAGGAAATGTCACATATATTAATTCGAATGGTGTTGTCATTGATGACAGAAAACCTTCTGGTGATATTGAAAAACCAACGGCAACCATCTATGCGGAACCGATTACAAATGATATTTATAAGAATAGTGTAAAAGTGAGATTTTCAGTACAAGATCCTGATACCAATTCCGTAAGGTCAGGACTGGATTTCGTTCGTTATACGATTATCAATCATGATACAGGTTATAGTGAGACTGCCCAAAGAAATGTGCTTTCGGATATTACCGGAGGAAATAATGATAATGCTACAAAGTCGCAGCTCGAAGCAGCAAGTGCTTATTCAGAAGAATTTGTGGTTGATATTACAAACTTTAACAGTAATCATGTTGTGATAAGGCTGGAGGCAGCAGATAATGTGGGAAATGTCATGGATCAGATAGAGCTGCCATTAAAACTGGATAATACAAAACCTATTGTCAACGTATCTTATGATAACAATACGGTAGGTGGTTATGAGAAATATTTTAATGCTGACAGAGTGATGACAGTCGCTGTCACAGAGAGAAACTTTGATGCTAATGCTACCAAGATTTATATTTCGAAGGATGGTGTTGAAACAACAATCATTCCTGGTGCAGAAGAATGGTCACATGTGGATAACAGTGCCATGTTGTCAAATGGTGATTCTGATCTATGGATTTACCGGTATACATGTAACGAAAATGTAGATTATAAAGTGAGAGTAGAATGTGCGGATGGGGCAGGCAATATTTGTGAAAATTACAATTATGAAGGCCCGGCAGCCCAG
>CACYDA010000113.1 GCA_902773095.1 uncultured Lachnospiraceae bacterium
GAAAATGTAAGTAAGATACAGCAGGGAAGCTGTATGGGTTTAGCCGATGTCTGCAACTATTATGATGCAGATGCATGGTCATATTATTTGAAAAATGACGGAGAATTATATTCATGTCTGGCGGATATCGTAAAGAATGAGGAGGATGATTCTTACAGATATCAGATGGGATATGTGAAAGTATCCTCTGATATTGAAGATATCCTGGATTTTAAAATTGTTAAGAAAACTGACAAATCGATATGGTATATAGGATATGATAATGCGGCACGTAAATTTCTCAATCAGAAAATTATCTCCGCTGAAGTTAATATTCAGAGTACAAATGGACGAAAACTGAAATATCTGGATTACATTGAACCACGAAATCTGTCAGATTATTTCTTTAGGGATAGCAATGGAAAAACATATATGGTTGATCAGGAAAACAGAGTGTTGGTTTGTGATGGTGAATTGGCAAAGGCGGGAGATGAATCGGCAATAGATTTGGTACCAACAGATTCAGAAACTGCCATGCCAATCTTAAAAACAAATATCAGAATGAATGAAGAATATAAAGGATATGGAAATCTGATTGAGTTAAAAGATGGAAATTTATACTCTAACGGAGTTACAATCATGACAAATGTAGTTGATTTTTTTAATTTAATTCAGAATCCTATCATATGTGCCTGTTGATCATCAGGACTGATGGAACACTTTGGACATTGGATTACAATGAATTTGGAGAAAAAGCGGTTCCGATGAAAGTGGGTAGTTTCTATGAAGAAGAAACAAAGATGGGAGATGCAAACGGAGACGGGGAAATCAATGTCAAAGACAGTGCAATGTTAAAGAGATATCTTGCGGGATGGGATGTAAAGATGGATGTAAAAAAAGCGGATCTTGATGGGGATGGTAACATTACGATCAAGGACAGTGCACTATTAAAAAGGTATCTTGCAGGATGGAGCGTGGATGCGATAATGAATCCGTAGATTATTCCAATCATACGAAATGCTCTGTCGTTTCAAAATATTTTTCTTTACTCCCTTTTGATGCACTATTCCGGATTCATAATAGCAAATTTATAATAGTTTGAAATGAATTGAAATAAAGTTTGACATTTAATATTAAAAGTGATAAACTTTAAGAGTGATTGCTAATGACTAAAAGTTTATAAGTGGAGTAGTATTATGAAAAAAAGATTAAGTAAAGTAATTAAGTTTTGTATGTTACTTGTATGTATGTGTGCTGTTTTTGTATCGTTTGGTTGCATTGACAGCTATGCAGCAGACAATGTAGAATGTACGATTCAAAGTGATGGCGGGAAGATTGGCGGAGAAGTCATTATCAGGATAAAAGTTACGAAGAATCCGGGAACCATTATGAGTGAGACAAAATTTACATATGATAAGAATGTATTAGAGATCAAGAGTGTTAAGTCGCATGATCTGTTTGCCGGAGATGTTACACAGGGAATGGTATCTGATTGGACACAGCCTAGGCTCACTACGGAACCAATTAGTATGATGGATGGTTATTTTACAGTCAGGGGTAACACGAGTAACACTGGGGATTTATATACCATCAAAGCGAGAATTAAAGACAATGCGTCTTTTGGAACGACAAAAGTTGGATTTTCAGGAAGGTTTCTTGATTGGGAATTGAATGATTATCCGATTGTATGTGAAGATGCAGAGATTAATATACGACAGGGGAGTAAAAAGAATCATGCATCAATGGTGATCATGGTGATAGTGATCATTACTGCTGTGATTGTAATATCAGTAGTACTTAAGAGAAAGACAATAAAAAATGATGTCAATAATACCGTATGAACTATAATCCAAAATAATACATACTAAGATACAGAAAAATGATAGTACTATAAAGAAAATTATAGTTCATGCGGTAATGGTAAAGTACAAAACAGCTATCAATGAAAGCGTAGTCTTATAGCAATATCACTTTGATTCTCAACATCTTTAATATAATAATATTAGTGTTTTGAATTTGAATTTAATTGATTGATTTCATTGCATATTCTCAGGTAGTAATCAGCCTGATTAGGTGGAATACTCTCGGAAAAGATTGTGAAAGGGGTCTTCTCCTTTTCACCGTGTTCCCCAAATAAAATATAGTCTGTAGAAACATAAAGAATACTTGATAGTTTAATTAAAGTCTTTATGGACATGCCTTTAGCACCTGATTCAATATCGGAACAAAATTTTGTCGTAACATCCAGAAGCTCAGCAAGCTGGTTACGGGTTATGTTTAGTTCCTCTCTACGGATTCTGATTCTGTTTCCAATTTCTAAAGTATTAATATCCATATTCTCATCTCCTTTGAAAAATAGTATATGATAATATTAAAAGAATACTCTAAAAAAAACAAAAACTATTAGCGTTAAATATATTAACTATTAGTTTCAAAATTGCTATTTGTTGCAGTATAATCATTGCAAAGTGAGAAAATCGGGCAAAGCAAACTTAAAGGTAACAGTTCAGCCAGGGGTGGTGTAACCACCCCTAACCCAGCTAAAAAATAGCTGGGGCTTTTTGAAATATCCGCATGATATTTTCTATGATATTCATTTTTCGTCTTTTTAAGGTTTCGATAATGCTCAATATATTGCAGAACATTTCCCAACCTTTTGATGTCCGAAATCCTCCGGACATTTTTCTCGATTTTTGCACTTTCGCAAATCCCTTTCGCTGATATTATTTGAATATTCAACTTCAAATTTATAGGCAAACAATAGGTGATTCTTTTTATATTTTTTTAATCGGTTAAGAAGTTTCTTTTCTTCCGATTTCGCATACTTTCCCTTCGTCTTTTTATTTTGTTC
>CACYDA010000114.1 GCA_902773095.1 uncultured Lachnospiraceae bacterium
TATTTCTAATAAAAAAGCGGTTGTGTATTATCTGGTTGAAAAAAATGAGATTATCATTACGAAGCAGCCGGAAGCCACAGAATGTACTGAGGGAGACAAGGTAGAATTTGAAGTGACAGCCACATCAGAGGACAGTG
Organism: uncultured Lachnospiraceae bacterium; assembly: GCA_902773095.1. Classification (GTDB taxonomy): domain Bacteria; phylum Bacillota; class Clostridia; order Lachnospirales; family Lachnospiraceae; genus Bovifimicola. The sequence continues at coordinate 138 of CACYDA010000114.1, forward strand.
AGTTTACCTATCAGTGGTATAAAGATGGAGAAGCAATCACAGGAGAAACCAGTGAAAAATTAGTGATTGAAAGTGCAAAGACAGGAGATGCAGGAAAATATACATGTAAAGTGAAAAACGGAACAAGCAGTGCGACATCAAACGAGGCAGTGCTTACGGTAAATAAAAAAGAAGAACCTTCATCAGAAGAACCTTCAACGGAAGAGCCTACGACAGAAGTACCTGCGACAGAGGCTCCTACAATCAGTGCACCGACGACAAAGCAGCCTGAAACAACGCAACCGGTCAATCCTGTAAAGGAAACAACAAAGAGTGAAACGAAAACTGCGGCACCAAAGACAGGTGATCATTTCAATTTCATATTAATGTTAACAATCATTGGATCTGCTGCTACAATTGTTTTGACAGGAAAGAATAAGACGAACGAATTGTAATCAGAGGAAGAGTTTCGTTAAACAAGATATTTGACCATAATATCATAACAGAATGAAACAGAGTTGGATTTTGATTTTAAATCTGACTCTGTTTTTATGTGCACGCACCCTATATCTGGAAAGTGGGAGAACAGAAAAATGATATAAATGAATGATGAAAGCAGTTTAAAATCTGAATGAAAGCAGATCAAGATCTGAATGAAGGCGGAGATCAATTAATCTGTAGAGAATAGTTTTTTATCATGTTCAAACAATCTGTCATTAATACTTGCAATATCAAACACTTTATTGTTGATGCAGATTGCAATAATGGCATCACGAGGGTCTTTTGGATAAAGAGGACGATGGTTGAAAACTTCAAGGGTTCGTCTTGTCATTTTTAAATCCATATGAGCTGCCAGACAGATCAGAATCACATTATCTCTGGAAGGATTCAATTTTTTTCCGGATAAAATATCATAGATATAGGATTTAGAAATATATCCCTGACATTCTTTCACAATATCACATGCTTTAATATCATGCGACATAAAATACTTTGAAAATAATTCACTTGCAGAATTTGAATAGATGTTATCTGCAAGAAATTCATCTAAATCATCAACGGATGTCTGGTTTAATACGTTTAGTAATGATGTGGTGGATTCAGTATTCATAAATTATCCTTTCTGTGATTGAATTTGTCAAACATTTCTGATAAAATTAATTTTACTAAAAATTGATATTTTATGTCAATAGAGTTTCAAAGAAGAATTGTGAAATTTTAATTGTAAACATTTATCACGGATTTTAAATCGGTGTTTTTGAGGTGAAATATGACTTTGGAGGAAGAGTACAGAATTTCTTGCTATGAGCAACTGACAAAACTCAGTGAAGAAAAAGAAGTGTATCTTGTCAAAAATGTTGAAAATGGAAAACTTTATGTGAAGAAAAAGGTCAGTCTTTATCATAAAGGGATTTATGAAAGCCTTTTGAGGGTTAAGCTCAGAAATATTCCTGAAATAGTTTTTATGGTGGAAGAACAAGATGGATTGATCGTGATTGAGGAATATATTCATGGACGGACTTTATCTGAGATTTTAAAGGAAGATACAGCATTAGATGAAAGAAGGGCAATCGGGATAATCATCAATTTACTTATAATACTGGATGATTTACATACCATGGAACCGCCGATCATCCATAGAGATATCAAACCACAGAATATCATGCTTAGTAATGATGGAATTGTCAAACTCATTGATTTTAATGCTTCGAGAGAATTGGAAAAGTATGCTTCGCAAGATACCTATCTGATGGGGACTGTAGGGTATGCGGCTCCGGAACAGTATGGTTTTGGACAGTCTGATGCAAGAACTGATCTTTACGCATGTGGAGTATTACTCAATGTGATGTTGACAGGTAAAATCCCAAAAGAGTTTTTATATGGCGGAGAGATTGGGAGAATCATAGAAAAGTGTACAAAACTTGACCAGGCAGAGAGGTATCAATCCGCAAAAGAATTGATGGAAGTGATGAAAAAGACAATTCATTCTGATAGACCAATGAATGAAAAAGGCACTCATAGGGAAGTTGCTGAAAATAGTATGGATACTGATGAGAAGAAAGTCACAGCAAAAAGAAATTCTTTGAATGATTATTTGCCATTGCAATATCGAGAATGGATTCCGGTTGGATTTAGAACATTGGTATGGTGGAAATGTCTGATTGCTTTCATAGCGTATTCTGTAGTAATTCGGGTTTCTTTTTTTACTCCTCTGCAGGACAAACAGGGGAATAGGATGACGGGAGCAGGATTGATATTAAATCGGTTAGGGGTGTTTACAGTCTTGATAGGTTTTATATTTTATCTGGGTAATTATAGAGGGATAAAAGATAAATGTAAACATGTTGAAGGGGGAAAGTTGCTCAATATTTTATTGGATCTTTTTTATCTTGTCATCTTCTTTGTTTTTGTTGCGATTGCTTTAGCGATATTAGAGATCATCTTTATTTAGTAGGTTTAAAAAAAGTCCGCTGTATAGAGGACTTTTTTTTATTGTTCTTCTGCTATAATTTACTGGTAAACATTTCGGATTTAAATGATAAGAATGATAGTAATTATGGAAAATAGGAATGGAGGATTGCTATGGGAGAAGAACAGAAAAATACGAAAATGAAGACATGTAAATATTGCCAAAGTGAGATACCGGCAAAAGCGAAAATCTGCCCCAATTGCCGCAAAAAACAAAAGGGCAAAGGAAAATGGATTGTTGTTGCGGTAATTATCCTATTGATTGCAGCCGCCGCAGGTTCCGGTTCAGATAAAGATGAACCCAAAAAGGTAGGCGAAGTCAGTGGAAAAAGCAGTGAAAAAGGAAACAGTGGCAATGTGGAAAGCAGTGATGATCAGAGTCAGGGAGCAAA
>CACYDA010000115.1 GCA_902773095.1 uncultured Lachnospiraceae bacterium
AAATTCCTTTCCAGTTTGGAAAAGAACTTCAGTAAGGTCTTATTTAAATGCAATTAATATAATATTTCACTTAACATATTTGCGTTAGATTCTGTTGCCAAATCGTTGCCAAAACTTAACGCTTTTTGTTTGGAATGTGTGTAAATAAAGGCTTGATTTTCACAAATGGTTATTCAAACTCAATCGTTGCCGGTGGTTTTCCGGTACAATCGTACAATACTCTATTAACCCCCTTCACTTCATTCACGATCCTGCTGGTTACTTTTCCCAGCACTTCCCATGGAAGCTGTGCTGCCTCCGCTGTCATGAAATCCGAAGTGCTCACTGCTCTAAGGGCAATGGCATAATCATAAGTTCTGCCGTCTCCCATGACACCAACGGAACGCATATTGGTCAGGGCCGCGAAATACTGTCCCAATCCCTTGTCCACGCCGGCCTTTGCGATTTCCTCACGGTAGATAAAATCGGCTTCCTGCACAATCCTCACTTTTTCTGCCGTTACCTCCCCAACGATACGGACACCAAGTCCCGGACCAGGGAATGGCTGACGGTTTACCAGATATTCAGGGATTCCTAATTCTCTTCCGGCTTTTCTTACCTCGTCCTTAAATAATAATCGCAGTGGTTCTACAATTTCTTTGAAATCAACATAATCCGGAAGACCTCCCACATTGTGGTGGCTCTTAATCACAGCTGATTTACCTAATCCCGATTCAATCACATCCGGATAGATTGTTCCTTGTACCAGAAAGTCAACTGCACCGATCTTCTTAGCTTCTTCCTCAAACACTCTGATAAATTCTTCACCGATAATCTTTCGTTTAGCTTCAGGTTCTGTTACCCCTGCCAGTTTTGAATAAAATCTTTCCTGTGCATTTACTCTGATAAAATTCAAATCATATGAACCTTCCCGACCGAATACTGCTTCAACTTCATCACCTTCATTTTTACGGAGTAAACCATGGTCAACAAACACGCAGGTAAGTTGTTTTCCAACCGCTTTCGCAAGCAATACTGCTGCCACTGAAGAATCCACACCACCTGAAAGTGCGCATAATACTTTTCCGTCACCTATTTTTTCACGTAGCTGAGCAATTGTGGTTTCAACAAAAGAATCCATCTTCCAGTCACCACTGCACTTGCAGACATTGTAAACAAAATTCGACAACATCCTGGTACCTTCCACAGTGTGTACTACTTCCGGATGGAACTGTGTCGCATAAAGATTTACTTCAGCATTCTCCATTGCAGCTACCGGACATACCGGAGTGGTCGCAACAACTCTGAATCCATCAGGCAGCTCAGCAATATAATCTGTATGACTCATCCAACAAATCGTATTTTCAGAAACATTTTCGAAAATCTTCGATGATGTATCAATGTTCACCTCTGTTTTTCCATATTCACGGACTTCGGCAGTATCCACCTTTCCTCCCAGAACATGTGCCATCAGCTGTGAACCATAACATATACCAAGCACAGGAATACCAAGTTCAAATAGTTCTTTTGAATAACTTGGTGAATCATCCGCATATACACTATTAGGTCCACCTGTCAGAATGATTCCCTTTGGGTTCATTTCTTTAATCTTTTCTATTGTGATAGTATGCGGATGAACCTCACAATACACATTACATTCACGCACGCGCCTTGCAATAAGCTGATTGTACTGTCCACCAAAGTCGATCACGATAATCATCTCTTTTTCCAAAACCGTTTCCTCCTTTAATTTGTAAGTATTTTCATTTTGATACTGCTTTGATTATAAATAAATAATAATGAGTTGTCAAGAATAGAGACTCATATTACTTCTCTAGTATTCCATTTTACAAAACATGTTTAATATACATTTATTTTTACATTTACTCTTAAAAAGCATAAAATTATAAAAAATATGTAAAAAACATCTACAAAAAATTTATATTTTCTGTTATAATAATTAACGGATGATTTTCATCCAATCATAGGCAAAGATTCAGATAAAAACTATCACTTTAATATACATGTTTTTCTATTATATGATTGTCAGTCGTATAAAGCACTCCAAGCCTTTACGGTTCTCTATAGATTATGTATAGCAAATTCTAATATTTGTAAGTGATATATTTTTACTCTTTCTTTGCCATTGATTTTTTTTAGACATTGATCACCTGACGCCTGCCAAGGATATGGGTTTTGCCCATTCACCTCAATTCTACTGTTTACAAATTCCCAAAATATACTATAATTAATAATGATAATCCTTATTCCCTAGTTATATATTTCAATTTTATGAAACGACTAGAACTATGATCATTTACGAAAGAGTTTTAATCATATATGAAAGAATTTTAATTATATATAGAAGAACTTTAATCATATATAAAGACTTTAATCATATATTAAGAACTTTAATCATATATTAAGAACTTTAATCATATATTAAGAACTTTAATCATATATGAGGAACTATAATCATATGCGGATATTCATTACAAAATATAATTTAACAACAAGAAATGGAGGTATATAATGGATATTACTATTTCAGAAAGCATAAAATATATTGGTGTGGATGACACTGATCTTGACTTATTTGAAAGTCAGTACATTGTTCCAAACGGCGTTTCCTACAACTCTTATTTAATCTTAGATAAGAAAACAGCTCTTATGGACACAGTTGATAAAAGATGCATGGATGAATGGAGCAGTCGCTTAACCAATGCACTTGGAGACAGAAAGCTTGACTACCTTATCCTATCACATCTTGAACCTGACCACTCAGGAAGTATCTTAAAATTATTATCGCTTTATCCTGATGTAACAATTGTCGGAAATGCAAAAACATTTGCAATGCTACCACAATTTTTTGATGTTCCTGATGTTGCAAAAATCACAGTCAAAGAAGGAGACAATCTGGAACTGGGCAACCATACACTGACATTTTATATGGCACCTATGGTTCACTGGCCAGAAGTGATGGTAAGTTATGAAAATACAGAAAAGATATTATTTTCTGCTGACGGTTTTGGCAAATTTGGTGCATTATCCATTGAGGATGAGGATGGATGGGCTTGTGAAGCAAGAAGATACTATTTTAATATTGTAGGTAAATACGGTGGACCGGTTCAGACTCTTCTCAAAAAGGCATCTACCCTTGAAATCAAAACCATCTGTCCGCTTCACGGACCAATTCTTAATGAAAACCTGGAATATTACATCGGTCTTTATGATACATGGAGCAGTTACAAACCTGAAAACAAAGGTGTTTTAATTGCCTTTGCTTCGATTCACGGAAACACCGGAAAAGCTGCTGAAAAACTGGCCGAAATTCTGCGCGAAAAAGGTGAAGAGAAAGTAGTTGTCAGTGACCTTGCAAGAGAAGATATGGCTGAGGTAATAGAAGATGCTTTCAGATATGACAGAATGATTGTAGCTGGTGCAAGCTATGATGCAGGTGTATTCCCTTGTATGCTGGAATTCTTACACCATTTACAGTCAAAAGCTTATCAGAACCGTACTGTTGGTATTCTTGAAAATGGTTCATGGGCACCTTCTGCTGCAAGAACAATGAAATCAATTCTTGAAACAATGAAAAATGTCACAATTGTTGACCCAACTGTCACAATAAAGACAACCCTTAAGGAAGAGAATATGGCTGCCCTCGAGGAATTAGCAGAGGCCATTGTATCTGCCGGGAAATAATCTTTCATCACCAAAAGTTTGGAATTGAATTTACAAATTCCAAACTTTTTTTTCATGTTCTTTTTGGATATCCTCGAATGCCGAAAGCATCGGAACAACTCCATTTTTTTTCTCAGCACGGTCAGAAGAAGTACCGTCATTTTTTGAATGATTCTTAAACAATTTCCTCAGTGCATAATTTTTTGTAATTTTGACAACTGTTCCTGATAATGCCAGCACAGCAATAAGGTTCGGAATTGCCATCAATCCATTCAAAGTATCG
>CACYDA010000116.1 GCA_902773095.1 uncultured Lachnospiraceae bacterium
AAACCCAAGTCACCTGATACCCGTTACCCTCATAGTAACCGGTTCGTTGCTGATTTGCTCCCAAGATATGGGCTATGTCGCGTGCAACACTGGGTTTCTCGGCTATACAGACAACCATATTATTTGATTTTTATAGATTTACGACTGAAAAAAAATAATATAAAGTGTAAAACAGTTCAAAACAGCAATAAGGAAAATGAAAACCTCTGTGCATCGAATTAAAAAAGCCGTTTTAGAGACGTTAAACTAAAACGGCTTTTTCAATATAAATGAGTTCTTAATTATTCAAGTAGAAGAGAAGTAATCAGCATTTCGTCGTTCACAATAGCAGTGCCCTTGAAAGTCTTGGATGTATCCTTATCCACAGCATTGCTGCTTGGGATATTCATTTCCTCTTTGAGGTTGAAAGTTACATTGTATATCGGATCACCACCTTCAAATGCCGTCATCTTTTTCACAAAATAGTCTGTTATCTCAAATGTGATCCTTCTGTCCGGTGTCTCGTACATATGACGTATATATTCACATACGTCTTTTGGCGAACACGGCTTCTTACCGAGATAGGACGACATGTTCTTTGCCACCGTGGTCCTTACTAAAACTGTATCATTATTTTCAAGCGCTTTGAAATGTTTGTCTATCACCTCTTTCGCACCGCTCTCCTCAGCATCAGTTAATGGCACTGCATCCAATTTCGTCAGATTTTCCTTGGCGTTTTCCACATACTTTCCATCTGGATAATGATCAAGATATTCCTGATATGCCTCAACAGTGTTTAACTCCTGCTTCTCGAAGAACATAATGGAATCGAGTTTTCCGATAGCGCGGAGGAAGAAGAAACCCTCTTCTTTATATTCATTGAAATAGTTTTCAATTGCATCTTTTTGTGAACCGCCCTCCTCTATCTTCATCCACATTTTTGCCTCTTTTTTCAATCTCTCCTGGAGGGTTTTCACATCGAACGCATGCTCGCCTTTTGGATATTCCCTGGCATATCTCTGTAAAGCGCCGTCAAGAGAATCCGGTTCATTCGTATCTCTGAACTGACAAATTAAATCCCAAGACTGCTGTTCCGTCAGTCCAGAACGAATCATATCTGCCTTGCTTTTATTAAAAAACAGGAAAAAAGCAACCAAGCCTAATATGATGATTGCAGCAATCACACATATCCACTTAATAAGTCTTTTTCTTTTTGTTTTTTCTTATCTACCGCCTCTCCACAATGCGGGCAATGAGTGGCTTCCTTGCTGAGAAGTTTTCCGCAATGCGGACATTTCATTTTATCAGCCATAAAAAATATAACTTAAGTTTCTGATTTATCAATTAATTGACATTCTGAATGTTATTTCTGAAACGCAAAAAAAGAATCCTATTCAAAAGATGTATCAAACTGCTCTGTATTCTGCTCTTCAACTGGATTTTCCTGTATTTCCTCCGTCTGATTGTTGCTTTCTGCATCCTGTTCGTTGTTTAAGTCTACAAGTTCGATTTCCTCGTCATCTTCATCGTCAACCGACGAAGTTGAATAATCTTCAGTTTGGACAGTCGTTGATACTTCCTCAAATTTGGACTCATCTTCGGATACCACATCAGTCTCGACCGCAACAGGTTTAGGAGTTTCCACTTTCACCTGACGGTTCTTGTCTTGTGTCTGAGTATCATCCTGATCTGCACGTAAATTCGACTCACGCTTTTCCTGAATGGGATTGTCATAATAAAACGATGCATATATCGCTCCTATAGACAAAAACATGTAAAAAGCCGTGAATCCTGTCCGAATGGCCGAACGAGGTCTGCTTGCAGCCGCTACAGCCATATAAACTAATGATATCGCAAGCCATGCTAATGAGACTATTGTAATCCCATAAAGTAATAATTTCATTCCCGTAACCACAATAACGGTAAACGCAATCATCAGTCCAGCATCTGCAAATCCAGAACGCTCAGGATGTTGTTGATAATATTTGCCAGGCATAATAAAAGATTGATTAAAAGTTGCAGAAATGAAAATATCATGCAAATTTACAAAAAACTTTTGTTATTACGTCTTAAAAGCGAAAAAAAAATGCTATCTTTGCCATAATTTACAGAAAAGAAATCAAACATTATTCAGTTTTATCTATAACGAATTGCAAATGACCCATTTACGCAACATATTCCTAATATTTATCATTTTTCTGGTTGGGGTAAGTTGTAAGCAAAAACATCATATACAGATATGTAGTTATCAACATTCTGACAGTTTGTCATACATGGAACTTAATGAGCACAATCATATCGGTCTCATTTCCGAGATTAGTCTCTTCCAACTCACAACAGACTCCGACGACCCAAACGAACAACGCATAGTAAAAAACATTAACAACTTCATAATCAACGAAATA
>CACYDA010000117.1 GCA_902773095.1 uncultured Lachnospiraceae bacterium
CAGCATAGATGCAGATGGAAGAATTTATAAACAGATAACAATAGGCAGTAAATGTAATATTCTCAGAATAATGGATGTTACTTAAAATAGGGAAATTGCTGCATATAAATAATAAGATCAAGTAAAAGATCAAAATGCCTAAATCATGTTTTAAATATTTAGAATATAATCGACTTAACATTGTATCCGGCCTCCTTTGTTTTACTGATAAAGATTTCCTCAAGCGTCAAAGGAATCATTTCGTAAAAAATGGGATTGAATGATTGAAACCATGAATTGATCAATTCCCGGTTTCCTTCTAATGTAATCGTAAGAAGTCTTCCGCGCTCTTCCTTATAGATGATTTTTATTCCATCCGGAATATTGGATGATGAAAGTGGATCCGGTAGATCTTCTTTGAATACACATTGAACTTTGTGAAGATTGGACTTCAGATTCTCCAGTTCATCCGATAATAGAATGCCGCCTTGATGAAGAAGTCCTATACAGTCACAAATATCTTCTAATTCTCTTAGATTGTGAGAGGAGATGATCGTAGTCAGTCCCCGTTCCATCATATCATTTCCAATCAGACTCTTAACCGCCTGACGCATTACCGGATCCAGCCCATCAAAAGTTTCATCGCAGATTAAATATTTTACTCCTGAACTGATACCGCAAATCATATAAAACTGTTTTCGCATTCCTTTGGAGTATCCGGAAAGCTTTCTTTTAGGATTAAGGCCAAAACTGTCCAAAAGTGAAAAACACCTTTTGTTATCAAAGTTTGGATAATATTGCATATAATATTGAATCATATCAGCCGGGTTTGCATTTTGAAAAAAATATTGTTCATCGGAAATATAAAAAATATTTTGTTTCATTTTTGAATTGTTTTCAATGTTTTCTCCATCGACAATGACTTCTCCCTGATCCGGTTTATAAATATCACAAATCATTCTGAGCAGAGTTGATTTACCTGCTCCGTTTGTACCAATCAGTCCAAATGTTTCGTTTTCTCTGATGTTAAGTGAAATATCATTCACAGCAGTAATCGTGTCAAAACACTTTTTTAGATTTTTTATCTCAATCATTGATTGGCCTCCTTTTTAATATATGCGCACATTTGCTCCGGTTCGATTTCCAGCAGAAATCCTTCTGCCAAAAGTTCTTTGAATTTTTCAAACCATTCGTTTTGCTGTTCTTTCAAAATAGAATCTGTCCCTGTGACAAAGCTTCCCTTTCCGGAAACAGTGTAGATAAAGCCTTCCTGTTCCAGCTTCGCATAGGCACGTTGAATTGTGCCGGGATTAATGGAAAGGCTTACGGCAAGACTTCTTACAGAAGGCATATTGTCACCTTCATTTAAAACACCGGACAGAATTAAGTGTTTAAATTTTTCGACAATCTGTTCATAGATTGGTCGTCTGTCTTTATAATCAAGCAGAATCATAAAACGTTCCCTTTCTTTCTTCTTAAGGCATTATGCTTCTATTTAACTAATACAACTGTATCAACTATATTAATACAGTTGTATCATGAAATGAAATCGTTGTCAATTCATAATTTTTTTTGATTAATATTGTATTCTGTGGTAGAATGTTGAGGAGACGTCGCATTAGCAAACATCACGGATCAGAGTTGACAATGATGAATCAACTGCTCAAGTAGCAGACATGCTTGCTTTCGCAGATGTGTTATTATAATGATGTATTATAAGAGGATTTACGAATGGAACAGTTTTTAAGAGGAATAAAAGACGGAATACCCATAGCATTGGGATATATTGCTGTCAGTTTTACTTTTGGACTGACAGCAGTAGCAGGAGGATTATCCGTTTTGCAGGCAGTGTTGATTTCTTTTATGTGTGTCACATCTGCCGGCCAATTTGCGGGAATTGAAATTATGTTTGCCGGCGGAGGACTGGTAGAGATGGCAATGACACAGCTTGTGATCAATCTCAGGTATGCGCTAATGTCGATTTCTCTATCGCAAAAAGCAGATCAATCGATGAATATTTTTGCAAGACTTTTAGTTGGCTTTGGAGTGACAGATGAAATATTTGCAGTAGCAGTTGGCAGAAAGGAGGAAGTAGGAAAAGAGTATATGTATGGTCTGATCGTGATTCCCTGGCTGTCATGGACACTTGGGACACTTGGTGGCGCTGCACTTGGAAGCATACTTCCTGTCATTTTGTCAGAGGCATTTGGAATTGCGATTTATGCCATGTTTTTAGCGATTATTATCCCTGCAGGCAGAGAAGACAAGAATGTGATCTGGGTGATCTTAATAGCAGCATCAATTAGTATGTTAGTATATTATACACCACTAAAAAATTTTATTTCACAGGGATTTGTGATCATTATTGCTTCTGTGATCGCCTCAGTGATTGGAGCAGTGCTTTATCCTGTGAATCGGGAAAATGATTCTATAAATTAAGCCATTTCCGGCTTTAAGTTTATGGATGAGGTTATGTTGTCAAACTACCGCGCCTAAAAATATTGATAAAGGAGGAAAATGCGTATCAATGGAATCATTATGTAGGATTTCCTGATATGTTGTATATATTATGAATCATTCAAAGTTTATGATTGATCTGCTCGTAATGGCAGGAGTTACTTATTTGATCAGGGCATTACCCTTGGTTTTGGTCAGAAAAAAGATTGAAAACAGGTTTATCTCATCGTTTTTATATTATATACCATATGCAGTACTTGGCTGTATGACATTTCCGGTAATTCTCTATTCTACAAATGATATCTGTTCCGGAATTGCCGGTACGATAGCCGGTTTGTTTTTTGCCTATCAGAAAAAAGGATTATTATTTGTGGCAATTGCGGCAGTTTTAGCAGTTTTAGTGATCAAAGAAGTTGTACGATTTGTTTAATCTTTTAACAATCATTGATAATATTTGACAAATTGTGAAAAAAGGAGTATTGTTATGAATAAAAGTAGCGGATTTATTATATGATCAAATGCAATAAAAATATAATATCATCCTTACTTTAATGATAATCATTAGATTTATTTCAATAATATGGAGGTGCAGATAATGCAATACAGGAATAATATGAAATTTGCAAAATCATTATTCTTTTCTGTGGTTTCATGCATGTTAGTGATGGGTCTGTCGGACGATTTATACGCCGCAGAGAAAAAAATACCTCATGGCATCACTATCGGTGATATAGATGCCGGAGGAATGACAGAAGAAGAATTGATGAATCAGGCAAATGAATATGTGTCAACAGTCACGTCAAAGAATATTGAGCTTTTGATTGATGGGAAAGAACTCGATCTTTCAGCTGGCGAGCTTGGATACTATTGGAAGAATACAGGAATTGTAAAAGAGGCTGCTACATACTGTCAGGAAGGAAACATTATAGAGCGTTATAAACATGAAAAGGATGTTCAAAAAGAAGGTATTTCTTATGATTTTGAGATGGCAGTGGATGATGATGTATTAAGACATACCCTTGAGACAAAGGGTTCATCATATAATGTGTATCATGTGAATGCATCTCTTACAAAAACCGCAGAAGGATTCGATATTACGCCTGAGTCAAGTGGAAAAATACTTGATGTAGATGATAGTGTGAAAGAATTACATGAATATCTGATGGACGACTGGGATGAAAAAGAAGGCAGGAAAGAGTTAAAAGTGATCAAAGACCTGCCGACGTCGACAAAAGCGGATTGCGCAAAAGTAAAAGATATGATTGGAACATTTTCTACTTCATTTTCAGGTTCGTCAGGTAGAAATAAAAATTTAGAGAATGGTATGAGGCTTTTAAATGGAATTACGATTGGAGTTGGTGAGACCATTTCAGTAAATTCCTATTTAGAGCCATGGACAACAGATAATGGCTGGGTTCCCGGAGGAACATACGTCAATGGAAAGGTTGAGAATACATTGGGCGGAGGAATCTGTCAGGTATCTACAACACTTTATAATGCGGCTCTCAATGCAGAACTTGAAATTGTTGAGAGAAATTGTCATTCTATGACGGTAGGATATGTACCACTTTCAATGGATGCAGCATTGGCTGGAACATGGAAGGATTTAAAGATTCAGAATAATACAAGTACTCCGGTGTATATCGAAGGAATCTACGCACCGGGAAAAATTACCTTTAATATTTATGGTCTGGAAACCAGACCTTCCAACAGAACAGTACAGTATGTAAGTCAGAGAGTTAGTTCTTCTTCATCCTATTATACATCACAGCTTTTAAAGAGAGTATATATAGATGGTGTTTTACAGAGTGAATCGGTTGTGAATACAAGTTCCTATAAAAATGGCGGAGGTGCTACAGGCAGCAGAACAGCTCAGACGCAGGAAACACCGCCACAGCCACAGCAGCAGGAAACAACAACGACGGTTATGATTAATGAGACAATAACATTACCACCGGAAACAACGCAGGCACCGCAGACGACAGCACCACAGGTACCGGTGCAGACAGAAACACAGCCAATCGAGCAACCGACAACAACGAACCAACCGACAACAACGACACAGACCACAACACAACAGGCGACTACGAAAGAGACGGTTCCACAACAGGAAACAACAGCACCAATGAACTAATAGATTGAATGGAATGAAAGAATGATAAAAAGAAAAGAGCTTTAACAAAGATTCAAAGAATGATTTGTTAAGGCTCTTTCCTTTTATACCATGTGTCAATCGAAAGATGAAGATGTTTTAAGCACTTTTTCTAGATTTACTGATGACCATTCCGACAGAAAACATTACAATTGCGAACAGGATCTGGATGACATATCCGTATGTCAGAGTTCTTGTGGTTGATTCTGTAAATTGTGAAATATTGTTATATTTGGAAAGTGCTATTTCAACATCCATGTACCAGTAGGCTGGAAGGATTTTGCTGAAATTGACTACAGCTTTTCCTAAAAATTCTCTTCCGACAAACACACCACATAAGAAGCTGCTGGCAAGTCCGAAGAAGTTTGCGATAAAAGTTAACTGGTTCTCATTAGTTACAAACGTTGCAATCATAAAAGCGAAAGACAGACATACGATGGAATTGACGAATGTATTTAATATTCTTAATGCTCCGATTCCTGTTTTCATTTCATTGCCGGCCATGAAGAAAGAAATCACAGTGAACAACAAGAAGATGAGGAGCGTGAAGATCAATGATGCAGCAGCAATGGATAAATTCCGTTTTACCTGACTGACACAGCTCAAATTCGTTCTGTTCTTAAGTTCTTCTTTGTTAAATACAATGATGATTGGTGCGATGCACATTACAATAACTGAAACCAGAATATAGCAAATGATGGTATAGTAGATATGAGGAACAGAGATTTTCTCTTCCAATGCGGCACTAACATTCGCTTCTGTTTCAAGTGATAATGTCTCAAGTGTTTTTTCATTTGCTGTATTGGCATCATAACCCAAAATCGTATAAGAAGAATAAATATTTAAAAAGCTGTTAATCTGTGACTGAATAAAGGTTGCAGATACAGAACCCGGAAATTTATATGCTTCCAGACCATAAGAAGGATCGATGTCTGTTGAAGTGAGTTTTTTTTCAAAACCTTCCGGAATAATGAGCACATATTCCACATCTCTTATGTACATTTTGTCTCTGATCGATTTTAAGTCTTCGTCGATTTTAACAATGTTATGATTTTCACTAATAAAAGAGACAAGTGAAGTACTTAAATCAGATTGATCATGATCAAATATGGATACTTTGATCTTAGAAGATTGGAATGCCGCAGGGTCAGATTCCTCTTTTCTCTGTGCTACAAAAACACTTAATAGTACAATAAATATGGTAGTATATATGAAAAACGCACCGAGATGTTTTTTTGAAACTTTAAAATAAGTTTTAAATACTTGCATAAGATTCCCTCCTGATCATAAGATAACTAAGTGTACATAAAATGACACTCATAACAGCAAGAATAGAAATACAGGTTATATATTGATGATATGTGTCATATATGTTTAAGCTGTATAGAGCATCAGTGATAACAGCAGCAGGATTCAGTTTGTTGAGAATTGGAAGTACTTTTTCTATTTTGTACTTGATTCCGGCCACCATAAGTCCACTTAAAAAGCTTGATAAGAGTGACAAGGAAGTCAGAATACCATTTTTTGCTCCCGGCTTGATTGTTGGAATGGCACCTACAAACAGTCCGACGCAGACACCTATGATGGAACCGACTACTGTGGTAGCCATGATCAATAATACATTCCCGCCTAAATTGATTTTTAAAATATATTTCAAATAGATAATCAGAATAATATTTGATAAAATTGGAAATGTACATGATGCAAAAAAGTCGCCAAGGATCAAAGTCAGTCGTTTCGTAGAAGATAAGCATTTTCTCATTCCCTGTGCAGATAAATCTGCTTTCAATCCATTGACACATGACAATCCCGAATAACAGCCAAACATGCATGTCATAGCAATTAATGAATAATAATAATCTAACATATAGTCCGTGTTTCCATTGGTGAGTTTACGTTCAATAATGTAATCAGCATTATTGCTCAGATGATTAATGACTGCTATCATATTACCCGTATCTTTTACATCTACATTTGATAAAATATCCATCGACTGTAGATAACTGTCCATCAGTTCTTTTAAGATACTCTGACTAATGCTTTTATTGGAGGAATCAGAGTCTTGAAATGTCAATGATGGAATGCTCTTTTTTAATGTGATAATACCGGTCACTTTTTTATCAGATAAAAGAGTTTGTGCTTCCCCGGCATTGGTATAAGTTACTGAAATAATATTGTTTTCATCAGAAGATAATGCCTTGACGTATTCTTTGAAAAATGTTAAGTCGGAGTTATCTTCGCAAACAATCGCTACAGGGATTGTTTTGAATTCTTCAAGTGATGTTGTGAGATTATGAAATGCTGTGTAAAAACATGTTCCCAAAAGCAGTGGAAAGAGTAAAACCCAGAAAAAATCAACTTTTGAGCGTATTATTGTTTTTAAGCGATATTTATATAAGTGTAAAAACATATCGATCGTTCCTTTCTATGAAATGAATTGCTGTTTCTCTTAATCACGTAGTTCTTTACCGGTAATTTCGAGAAATACATCGTTGAGTGTTGGAAGTTCAGAATAAACACGACCAAAGCTTAAATCTTCTTTCGAAAGCAGATCAAGAACTTTAATCAGGTTGTGTTTGCCACCGTTATAGAATACCTTTAACAGATTCTCTGCGTATTCCACTTTATATACATGTGTTAACTCTTTGATTTTTTCTATTACAGAATCCGGAAGATTCAATATTTCTATGTGAATTGTCTCAGTGTTTCTGATCATTTTCTTCAACTCAGCAGCAGTACCCTGAGTGATATTCTTTCCTTTATCCATGATCATGATTCTGGTACAAATCTGTTCCACCTCTTCCATGTAGTGAGAAGTATAAACGATGGTAGCGCCGTTTTTGTTTAATTTGACGATTCCTTCTAATATATTGTTTCGACTCTGAGGGTCAACAGCAACAGTAGGTTCATCAAGGAAAATCAGTTTTGGTTTGTGTGCAATACCACATGCGATATTCAATCTTCTTAGAAGACCACCGGACAGCTTTTTCGGATAGAATTTTTTAAATTTTTCAAGATCGACAAATTGGATTGCTTCTTCTACATATTGTTTTCGGGTAGCTTTATCTTTGATGTAAAGACCGCAGAAATAATCAACATTTTCATATACGGTAAGTTCGTCAAAAACAGCTACGTTTTGCATTACAACCCCGATATCTTTTTTGAGTTCATAGCTGTCAGGTTTCATTTCTTTGCCAAAGATTTTAATGACGCCTTTATCATATTTTAATAGGGAAAGAATACAATTCATTGTTGTGGTTTTACCGGAACCGTTCGGTCCGAGAAGACCGAAGATTTCACCCTCTTTGATGTCAAGATTAAAATGGTCAAGAGCGATTAACTCTTTGTATCGTTTTACAAGATTTTCTACAGTAATCACAGAAGCACCCATGTAAATGCCCTCCTTTATTTTTAAATAAATTTTAATTGTTTTATGTTTATGTTTTGATGATAGCTGTATTATACAGGAGGACAAGAATGTTTTGAAGTGAATATTTTCATGTTTTTTCATGAAGTTAAAGGGAAAAATATGACATTTGTCATATGACTAGCTGCATTACATTTGAAAGAATCAGTTGACAATAGATAATAATTATGTATAATGAAAATAAACTTAAGAATGAAAATATGGTTTCTTAAGTTTTTTAATACTGCAAAGTTCATGAAAATAGACAATTGGTAGTATATGAACAAAATGCGATGATAAAGAGGTATATGTATGTATAAAGTAAAAAGAGCAATCATTATGGCAGCAGGAATGGGAAACAGAATGCATCCTGTAACGTTAACAACACCAAAGCCGTTGGTAAAAGTAAATGGAAAGAGAATGATTGAAACGGTCATAGACGGACTGATTCATAATGGAATCACAGAAATATATATCGTAGTAGGTTATTTAAAAGAACAATTTGAAGTATTAAAGGAATCCTATCCGAATGTTGTTCTGATTGAGAATCCTTATTATGATCAATGCAATAATATTTCATCGCTGTATGTAGCAAGAGATTATATTGAAGATGTTATTATTCTTGATGGAGATCAATATATATATAACGATCAGATTCTTACAGCAGAATTTGAAATCTCCGGCTATAATGCGGTATGGACTGAGGAATATACAGATGAGTGGCTTATGACTGTAGATGATCAAGGGATAGTTACACATTGCTCAAGAGTTGGAGGAAATAAGGGATGGCAGTTATACAGTATTTCACGTTGGACAGCAGAATGTGGAAGACAGCTCAAAGCTGATTTGGAAGAAGAATTTATAGTAAAGAAAAATCATCAGATTTATTGGGATGATGTGGCAATGTTTTGTTATCCCGAAAAGTACAGATTAGGCATATTTAAAATGAAAAAAGAGGATATTTGTGAGATTGATAATATTGCTGAACTTGCTGAATTGGATAGTTCTTATCAACAATATGTTTAATGATTAATAGCAATTTAATCATTGTGTAATGACGAAAAAGCAGTTTGATTATTCCTGATTAAAATTTGGAATGAAGCTGCTTTTTTAATTGCCCAAACAATTTAACTTATGGTATACTTATGACATTATGATAATAACATTGATAGATCGATTAGTTTTATTTATGGCAGGATGTATACTGACTGGAATCGATCATCTGGGTTCAATAAAGGTGGTGTATATGCTAATCGGCATTACGATTCTGTGTATCACTACTTATCAGAGTGATTTGAAAAAAAACAATGTTGAACAATGTATGTATCTGATGATTACATTCATATCATTGTTTGCTACCGGACTGATTCCGTTTTTATCGATTACCATTTATGCATATGTCTATAAATATTTTGAGAAAAAAGGAATATTTCGTATCGTTTTTGTACTGATTCTGGGATTCAGTGGAGTCGGTATTAATCAAAATTATGGCGGATACAGAAGCATTTTGATTGTATTTATCATGATTTCAATTATTATGGCAGTCAAAGCCAAATATATTGCGAAGCAAAATGCGGAGGTAAAAAGGCTTCGGGATGACAGCATTGAGAAAAATAATTTCTTGATGGAAAAGAATAAAGTTTTAATCAGCAATCGTGATAATGAAATTAATATTGCAATTTTAAGTGAACGAAACAGGATTGCAAGGGAAATCCATGATAATGTAGGTCATCTGCTTTCGCGTTCTATTTTGCAGGTGGGAGCAATCATGGCTGTCAATAAAGACGAAACTGTAAAAACACTGATTACACCAGTCAGAAATACACTGGATGAAGCGATGAACAGCATCAGGCAGAGTGTACATGATCTTCATAAGGAAAGTTTTGATATAGAAAATGCAGCAAAAAATATTCTGGAAGATTTAAAAGAATTTGAAGTGGCATTTGATTGTGACATTTCAATGGAAGCGGATAAGGAAATCAAGTATACATTTCTTGCCATTCTGAAAGAAGCAGTGAATAATATAGAAAAGTACTGTGACGGGGATAAGGTAAATGTGCTGATGAGAGAACTTGATGAGTATTATCAGATGGTAATAGAAGATAATGGGGAAAAGATTAGAAAATATGGAGAAAGTGTATTAAGTGCACTTAACAGTGATCATGGAGGAATAGGGCTGGTTAATATGCAGGACAGAATAAGAGGAATGAATGGTCTGATTCAATTCTCTTTTGAAAAAGGATTTAGAATTTTTATCAGTGTGCCAAAAAACAGGTCATGATGGATGAAAATGGTAAAAATACAGAATATGAAGGCAGGTTGAAACATGAAAATAGTAATAGTGGATGATGATGATATTGTATTGTTATCATTAAAAACGATTATTGAGGCAAGTGGAATAGAAGTAGTAGGAACAGGAAAAAGTGGAAATGAAGCCATCAGGCTGTTTCGACAACATCAACCTGATATTCTTTTGTCGGATATCAGAATGGAGGGAAAATCAGGAATTGAGGCGGCATACGAAATCACGGAACAATATCCGGATGCGAAAATCTTGTTTCTGACAACATTTTCCGATGATGAGTATGTAATCGATGCATTGAAATGTAATGCAAAAGGATA
>CACYDA010000118.1 GCA_902773095.1 uncultured Lachnospiraceae bacterium
CAATTCAAATGATTTTGCTGAAGAATCCGTAATGGCAGCCAGCTCCTCAGGATTAGGATTCTGGTTAAGACCTGCATCCGCAAATATAAATGTTCCGTCAGCTCCCAGTTCACAATCCGGAACACACATTACAAAAAAGCCGGAAACCATCTTCGTACCAGGTCTCGCCTTAATGATCTGCAACGATGGCTTCAATGTAGCTGCTGTCGAATGACAGGCACCTGATACCACTCCGTCAGCATCGCCAAATTTCACCATCATACATGCATAATACATATAATCATTCATAATCAGGTCTTTTGCCTTTTCAGGTGTCATTCCTTTTGCTTTTCTGAGTTCGTAAAATACATCTATATAATCCTGCGTTTTGTAAAAATCATATGGATTGATAATTCTCGCCCCTGAGATATCTAGTCCTTTGCTGTTTTCAGCAACAACATCTTCGGTACCTATAATGATCAGATTCGCAATTTTCTCTCTCAAAACAATTTCTGCTGCTTCAAAAGTCCTTCTGTCCATGGATTCCGGCAGTACGATTGTCTTTACATCCTGTTTTGCTCTCTCTTTTATACTATCAATAAATCCCATTGTCTTGTCTCCTTCCGGTTCTATAATAAAATCCCAACACATTATATGGTATGGCAAACCTTAAAATGACAAAAAACTCTCATCATTCTGCTTGATCATTCACACACATTTGATAATTATTATAACTCATTTTTTTAATGTAGACAATCATTAATATAACTTTTTTAAAAATCAAAACAACACTTGTTCTTTCATCATTAAAATGATATGATATTGAATAAAGGAGATGAAACTATATGAAAACCATAGGAATCATTGCTGAATTTAACCCCTTTCACAATGGTCATGCTTATCTGATTAACGAGGCAAAAAAAAGAACGAACGCCGACCGTGTTGTCATCATCATGAGTGGAAACTTTGTACAACGTGGAGAACCGGCTTTTATTGACAAGTTTTCACGTACCGCTGCTGCACTGGAGAGTGGCGCTGACCTTGTCATAGAACTTCCTACTGTTTACGCCATTTCCAGCGCTTCTTATTTTGCAACAGGCGCCATAAAAATGCTCGATAAATTAAATGTCATAGACTATTTATGTTTTGGATGCGAGACAGACGATCTGAAGCTTTTAACTTTGATTTCAGACATTATTATTGCGGAGGATGATTGTTACTCATCTACACTTCAATCTTATTTAAAAAATGGATTTTCTTTTGCAAAAAGTCGTGAAAATGCTATTTTAAAATCCATTTCTTTACGTGGATTGAACATCCCGGCTTCAAAAATTGCATCTGTATTAAACTCTCCAAATGCGATTCTTGGAATTGAATATATTACTGCCCTCAAAAAATGTGGCAGCAATATTGTTCCTGTACCGATTAAACGTTCTGATGCAGGATACCATGACCAGAGTTTCAGAAATGAGTATGCAAGCGCATCTGCCATCAGAAATTTATATGCAAAACCTTCTGTGCTATCATTTAATAATATACGAGAAACACTGTTAGATGTGATTCCCGAAAAATTCGTCGCTGCTTTGGAAGATGATTACAAAATTTTCTATCCTATTACAGCCGATGATTTCAGCCCTTTGATCGGATACGAACTAGTGAGAGACAGATACTATGATTTGGAACTTGATACTCTTTTTGACTCAACAACCGATTTATCCAACAGAATACGTAATTATGCAGATTCATTTACGAAAACTACATCATTTGTGAACAACTGCAATTCCCCGACTTATACATCATCAAGAATTTCCCGTATTTTGTTTTATCTGCTGTTTGAATACAGAAAGAAACATTTCGAAATCTTTAAAAATGATGATTATGTATACTATTATCGCATATTGGGATTTAACAACTCACACGCTGAACTCTTAACAGAGATCAAGAATCATTCTTCTTTCCCACTGCTTTCCAAAATCACAAAGGTAGATGAAATACTAAGCATTAACGGAAAGAAAATGTTTGCCATTAACTTATATGCAGATGAACTGTATCGAATTGTAGCTGAAACAAAATATGGGTATAATCTCCCCGTTGAAGAGCAGCACGAAATCATTATCGTCGAACATTAATAATTGCGGGGCGTGTACATAAAAAAACTTTGCATTTATTTTGGAATGCAAAGTTTTTTATTGATGTTATTCAAATCTGATCATCGTCACGCCTGTCTAATTCTTAAAACTGTGTATAGGGGCTGGTATTCTTCCCCCTCTGTTTACAAATGCCTCACATGAAAAGTTATTGACCGGCATGATTGGAGCATATCCTAAAAGACCACCAAATTCTACCGTCTCTCCAACACCTTTTCCAATCACAGGTATCACCCTGACTGCCGTTGTTTTCTGATTGATCATACCGATTGCCGCTTCATCTGCAATGATTCCGGCAATTGTGCTTGCGTTTGTATTTCCCGGGATTGCAATCATATCAAGTCCTACTGAACACACACACGTCATCGCTTCGAGTTTTTCTATTGTAAGAGCTCCCGCTGTCACAGCATCGATCATTCCCTGATCTTCACTGACCGGTATAAATGCTCCACTTAAGCCACCTACATAGGAAGATGCCATAACACCACCTTTTTTCACCTGATCATTTAACAGTGCAAGCGCAGCAGTCGTTCCCGGCGCACCCACTCTTTCAAGACCTATTTCCTGCAAAATATCTGCAACACTGTCTCCAATCGCCGGTGTAGG
This sequence comes from uncultured Lachnospiraceae bacterium, assembly GCA_902773095.1. Taxonomy (GTDB): domain Bacteria; phylum Bacillota; class Clostridia; order Lachnospirales; family Lachnospiraceae; genus Bovifimicola. The sequence continues at coordinate 2,733 of CACYDA010000118.1, forward strand.
CGCAAGGGACAAATCCACGATTCCAAATGGGATTCCCATTCTCTTTGAAGCTTCTCTTGCAACAAGCTGACCTACTCTTGTCACTTTGAATGCCGTCTTTTTAATCGTCTCACACAACACTTCAAAATTTGCATCCCTTACTTTTGTAAGCGCAGTTCTGACAACTCCCGGTCCGCTGACTCCGACATTAATGATTGCATCTGCCTCTGTCACACCATGAAATGCCCCAGCCATAAACGGATTGTCGTCAGGTGCATTACAAAATACCACCAATTTTGCGCACCCCAAAGAATCCGCTTCTTTTGTATATTCTGCAGTCTTTAAGACAATCTCACCCATGAGTTTTACCGCATCCATATTCAGTCCGGTCTTTGTCGATCCCACATTAACAGAACTACACACACGCTCTGTCACAGATAACGCTTTAGGTATTGACTTAATCAGATTCTCATCCGCTTTCGTCATTCCCTTACTCACAAGAGCCGAATATCCTCCAATAAAATTAACACCTACTTCCTTTGCAACCTGATCAAGTGTTTTCGCAATTGTGACAAAATCTCCCGGCTCTTTACATGCGCTTCCACCAATCAGTGCAATAGGTGTCACTGAAATTCTTTTATTGACAATTGGAATTCCAAATTCCTTTTCAATTTCATTTCCTGTAGATACAAGATTTTTTGCAAGTGTTGTAATCTTTGTATAAATATTCTTGTTCAACCGGTCTAAATCACTGTCTATACAATCAAGGAGGCTGATTCCTAACGTGATGGTACGGACATCAAGATTTTCCTGCTCTATCATCTTGTTTGTTTCATTTACTTCAAATATGTTTATCATATTTAACCTCCGTCAAATCGATTTTTAGATTCTATGCATTGAATTAAAGATATCTTCCTGCTGCATTTTGATCTGAACACCAATTTCTTCACCTAATGCGACAAGTTCATCTGCCACTTTTCCTGTCTGCTTTCCGGCAGCAGTTGCATCAACGATCATCATCATATTGAAGTATCCTGAAACAATTGTCTGCGAAATATCTAATATATTGATGTTGTTCTGTGCAAGATATGTACAGACTTTTGCTATAATACCTACTGTATCTTTTCCAACAACCGTTATGATTGACTTTTTCATTCCTTTACCTCATTCCTTTTTCGTATTTCTAATGACCAGATTACATTATACAACAATTAAATCAGAATTAACATCTCTTTTTGCAACTGTAATCCGAAAATCATCTGCTTTATAAACATTCTCACTTAATGTAATCTCTGTTCGCACTGTCTCATACGCCAGTTCATCATAATTATTCTCTTTACTCAGATGCCCAAGCATAATATGCTTCATCTGATCATGCAGAATTTCATTAATCAGTCTCCCTGATGTTTCATTAGACAGATGCCCTTTGTCCCCTAAAATTCTCTGTTTAAGATGATATGGATAGCTGCCGGCAAGAAGCATTCGTACATCGTGATTTGCCTCAATTACAATTGCATCCAATCCGGAAAGATTGTCAATGATATAATCATCGTATTTTCCCATATCAGTGGCAACCGCAACTGATTTTCCATTACATCCCACTCGATAACCCACAGGCTGTATTGCATCATGTGATATTTTAAAAGGACAAATATCAAGGTCACCCACTGCAAAGTGCTCATCTTCTGTTACAATGTGGAATAATCCCTGTGGAATCACTCCGATTTTTTTATTATTCTCTATCTCAATAATCGTTTTTTCTGTTGCATAAATTGGTATCTCATATTTTCTTGAAATAACGCCAAGACCATTGATATGATCAATATGTTCATGTGTGATCATAATCGCACTGATATCCTTAAGATCAATATTGTTTGCGTTAAGTCCAATCTCTGTCTTCTTTTTACTGATACCGGCATCAATTAGAATATGGGTATCATCAGAACCGACATAAATGCAGTTCCCACTGCTTCCACTGGCTACAGACGCCATTCGCATTTGTGTACTCATTACTTTTCCTGACCATTCTATCCTATATTTTTTTCATTATTGCTGCCATTTGATCATGAACCGAATCTTATTTGTTTACAGCAGACTTTGTGAAATGTTTCTGGTACCAGATTAAAAACGCAAATACTGTCCAGATTTTTCTTGAATTATCACATTTATTATGATAATGCCTGTCAAGCAATTTGACAAGATATTCTGTATTAAAAAATTTTTCAGCCTCTTTAGATGTCAGAGTATCTTTTACCATGTTATAATATTGTTCTTCTCTCAGCCAATTTCTGACAGGAATCGGGAAGCCCAGTTTTTTTCTGACAGCTGTAATATCCGGCATAAATTCATTCGCAGCGCGGCGGAAATATTTTTTTGTCTCATTTTTATCGACCCTGTATTCTACCGGAATGCTAAATGCCACCTTTGCCACTTCTTTATCCAAAAAAGGAACCCTTACTTCTAACGAATGTGCCATACTCATGGTATCCGCCTTATTCAAGATATCTCCCCAGAGCCATGTATTGATATCAAGATACTGCATTTTTGTAATGTCATCCTGATCTTTCACCTTGTCATAGATTGGTTTTGTAATACTCTGTGGCGTATTTTTCTTTAACGGCTTCTTTAACATCTTATACACTTCATCTGTATGGAAAATATACGCATTTCCAATATATCTCTCTTCTAAGTCTAATCCTGCCCTGATCAAATAATTCTTTCCTTTGAAATTTGCAGGAATCTTGGTAAGAACTTTTCTGACTCCACGCCTAACAGGTCTGGGAATGACACGCATCGGTTTCAGTGCTAATGGAGATTTGTATATATTATATCCACCGAACAACTCATCAGAACCTTCTCCTGATAATACTACCTTTACCTGTTCACTTGCCAGTCTGCACAAGAAGTATAAAGCGATACATGACGGATCCGATAAAGGCTCGTCCGCATGGTTCATAATTTCAGGAAATTCTTCAAAGTATTCTTCCGTTGTAATTAATTTGCTCTTATTTTTCACTCCCACATAATCTGAAAGTGTCTTTGCCAAAGGAATTTCATTACATCTGGGATAATCAAATCCTACACTAAATGTCTTATCCAGATCACTTCTTGCAACGATATAGCTTGAATCAACCCCTCCTGATAAAAAACCTCCCACTTCCGTATCACTGATTTTATGTGCGGCAATAGAATTCTGCATAACCTCATTAATCTTCGCAACAGCATCATCAAATGTAATGGTATCATCCTCGTGAAATTCCGGTGAATAATATCTCTCAATACTGATATCCCCATCTTCCCATAAAAGATAATGCGCAGGCGGAAGTCGGAAAATTCCTTTATAGAATGTTTCATCCAAAATAGAATACTGGAACGACAGGTAACTTTCAAGCGCTTCCTGATTAAATTGTTTTTTCACGGTAGGAAACTTTAGGATTGCCTTAATTTCAGAGCCAAAAACAAAATCTTTTTCTGTTTTTGTATAGAATAATGGCTTAATTCCAAAAATGTCTCTTGCAAGGAGCATTTTTTTATTTGCCCTGTCCCAAATAGCAAATGCATACATACCACGAAGTTTTGAAAGAAGCAAAATACCATATTCTTCATATCCATGTACAAGAACTTCCGTATCCGCATCTGTCTTAAAGATATGGCCTTTTTCAATTAATTCTGATTTAATTTCCTGATAATTGTAAATCTCACCATTAAAAGTAACAACAATTGTCCCATCCTCATTATACATTGGCTGCTTTCCATTTGTAATGCCTATGATACTCAGTCTTCTAAAACCCAGACCTGCCATATCATCGATATGGGTTCCTTCATCATCAGGTCCTCTATGAATAATAGAATCCATCATCTTTTTAAGGTTTTCCTCATACTGTAAGGCTTTTCCCTCTTCGGTAATATAACCTGTAAATCCACACATATATATCAACTCCATTCATAAAAATAATCATTGCAAGATTTTCCACCCGCAATCATATCATAAATATAGATTCTGGTCAAACTTTTCAAACAATTTGTCATATTAATCTGATTGAATAATACATTAATAATAAGTACTAAAAGAATTATGACAGGAGCCATTTTGAATCAGAATACTAACAACCCACAAAAACAAACCTATTTTAGCACCATTATTTTAATATCACTTGCCTTAATACTACTTCTATTTCCGGCAAAGTGTGCAACAGGGGTGAAACTGGGAATCCATATTGCCCTTTATTCATTAATTCCGGCAATCCTGCCATTTATGATATTTTCTAACTACGTTATTTTATCAGGATATTCTGAAATCATCGGAAAACTGGTACACCCGGTGATTCATCAATTATTTAAAACATCGACAAATGGCTCATATGCTGTGCTGATTGGTTTTTTATGCGGTTATCCACTCGGTACTAAAATCATTTGCGATTTAATAAAAAATAATAAAATCAGTTACAGGGAAGGTGCTTATCTCTTCTGTTTTGCAAACAATCCAAGCCTCGCCTTTATCCTATGCTATGCTGCGCCAATATGCTTTCCTGATAAAATTACGATAATAAAAGCTCTTTTTCTTATTTATGCTCCACAAGTCATCATTGGCATGGCCATCAGAAAAGAAGATTTCATGAATACCAATGATAATCATCCTGATCAAATCAATGGGTTTCAAATTCCTTTTAGTAAGGTACTGGATGACAGTATTGTGAATGCTTTGACAACAACTGCCAGACTGACCGGATATATTATCCTATTTTCCATCTTATCCTCCTTAATATCAGGCATCTCATTTTTACCTTATACACTAAAAGCGACGATTCCCTGTATACTCGAATTGACTTCCGGCATTCACCAAATGAACAACTCTCATATCATGAATTTTGCAAAGCCAATCCTTACGATTGTTTTTTCTATCTTCGGTGGAATGTCCGTTCTGTTTCAAATCAGCAGTATTCTTAATTCCGTGGAGCGTCCTGACCGAACAGGCAGAAATGATGACAGAAATGCATTAAAAATCTCATACTATATTAAATATAAACTATTTTCCATTCTTCTATGCATCATCTTTTTCATGATAATGGTTGGATTAGATGCATAACAGATTTTGCATCTATGATGCAAGATTAGAAAGAACCTATGTATGATATGTCTTCCTTGACATAATACATAGGTTTCTCTTTTTGCAGCCATAATATAGTTGTAAATTAATCGATTGGCGGAACTGAATAATCTTCAAAATCCGTGTCTACATTAATCTGATCAACATCAAGATCTTCCTGTACTTCTTCCATCACCTCTTCCTGAGGAGCTAGTTCATTTCTATTTGCCACAACAACTTCAAGACTCTTGTCAAGCGCCTTCATAAACTCATCATACTTGGCTGTAACATTGTCCATCGTGTGGGTAATGATATTCTGCAATTGCGCAAGGATATCATCTGTATACTGCATAGCACCCATTCTGATATCATTTGCATCATTGACTGCATGATCAAGAATATCCTGCGCCTGTGCGGAAGCATCATCAATCAATTCCTGTGCCTGTTCATATGCCTGTTGCATAATCTCATGTTCAGCAACGAGCTCTTCTGTCTGTTTTCTTGCATCCTGCAGAATTTTTTCAGCATCCTGCTGTGCTGCATTTAAGATTTGCTCCCTGTTATTAATAATCTTCTGATACTTCTTGATTTCTTCAGGAGTTTTCATTCGAAGCTCTGATATGTACTCATCAATTTGTTCTCTATTTACAATAATATTATTACCAGACAATTTCTGTCTTTTACATGAATCAAGAAAATTTTCAAGTTCCTCCAGCTTTTGTTCGTACTTACTCATAATAACCTCCACTTCACGCACTTTTGCGCATTCATAAATCTATGAAATATTTAACTTATCCTGTATTTTTTTTACAACATATTCAGGAACGAATTTACTTACATCTCCATTGTTAACAGCAACCTCTTTGACAATACTTGAACTCAGATAAGCATATTGTAAGCTTGTTGTCAAAAATATCGTATCAATACTATTCACCATGATCCTATTCGTCTGAGCCATCTGAAGCTCATATTCAAAGTCTGTGACTGCCCTTAACCCTCTTACTATTATATTTGCATGATTCCTTTGTGCATAATCAACTGTAAGACCACTAAAGGAATCTACGACAACATTATCAATTCCTTTTGTAACCTCTCTTAACATATTAACACGTTCTTCAACAGAAAACAATGGTGATTTTGAATTATTATTTAAAACTGCAACAATCAATTTATCAATCATCTTAGAAGAACGTTCGATAATATCTAAATGTCCTTTCGTAACAGGATCAAAGCTTCCCGGATAGATTCCAACTTTCATGTGTATACCTCTCAACCGCATATAAAACCTGGCACTCAGGCTTTTTTTAAAAATACATGCTTATTTGTTTTATATATTTTTTCTTTTACAATATCATATCCCATATCTGAAGCATACGAAAAATCAGTTTCTATTGATGCTTCCACAATAATGATCGAATACTTATTCATAATGTTTAAACCGGAAATATAACTAAGTGTTTCTTTTTCGATTTCCATATTATATGGCGGATCCATAAAAATAATATCAAACATTTCCTTCTTTTTGTTTAATATTTCTAATGCAGTTAAAACATTATTTTCCATTACATTACCATACTCCTGCAATTTTGTAAACTGAAGATTGTATTTAATACACTGAATCGCCTCTTTATTCTTTTCGACAAACACAGCACGTTTTGCTCCTCTGCTCAACGCTTCAATTCCAATCGCGCCGCTTCCACTGTATAAATCAAGAAAAGAACATCCTTCAATATCATTTTGCAGCATATTAAACAACGTTTCCTTGATTCTGTCTGTTGTTGGTCGTGTATTCATTCCATTAACAGTTTTAAGCTGCAATCTTCTTGCGCTACCGGCAATCACTCTCATGGTTTCCTCCATACATCACAAAGTAAAGCGGATAATCTATCCGCTTTACTTAGTTTTTCTTATAGAAAAATGATTTTAAAGAATCATAATTCAGTTCTTTATAATTAACGATTTGTTCTGTACTTCCAACAAACAAAATTCCATCTGAATTCATTGAATCATTAAACTTTTGATAAATCTTTGTCTTCGCTTCATCTGTAAAATATATCACAACATTTCTGCATATAATCAAATCAAAATTTTTCGGATAATTGTCTTCCAACAAATCATGCTGTTCAAACCGGACACATTCCTTGATCAAATTTTTAATTTGATATTTCTTATCATCAATTTTTACAAAATATTGATCGATATATTTTGAAGGAAGATTGGACATACTCTTAAAATTGTAAATCCCTTCCTGTGCCTTGTTTAGCACCTTTCCATCAAGATCAGTAGCCAAAATCCTGATATTATTCTTTGGAATATAATCAAGCAACAACATCGCCAGTGAATATGGCTCATCACCAGTAGAACAGGCTGCACTCCACACATTCAACCTTCTGTTAGTCTTTTTTAGAAGATCCGGAAGAATCTCTTCTTCCAGGATCCTCCATTGTTCAGGATTCCGATAAAACTCAGACACATTAATCGTAATAAATCCAACAAACTCTTCATAAAGATTTTTATCATTCTTCAAAGCATGTACATATTCATCATATCCGTGAAACTTATTTTTCTGCATTAATACATCAATACGTCTTTTCATCTGACGCTCTTTGTAAGAATTCAAATCAATATGAGTCAGTCGATATACCTGCTTCTTAAACTGTTCGTAATCCATTATTCTGCAGCTGTCGGCTCTGCCTCTGTTTCTGCAGCCTTTTCTTCTTTGTGATCTTCCTCTGTCTCTAATGCTTTCATACTAAGACTGATCTTCTTACCTTCTTCATTGAAATCAACAACCTTGGCTTCGATTTCCTGTCCGATTGATAATACATCGGATGGTTTTTCAACTCTTGTCTTTGAAATCTGAGATACATGCAATAATGCATCTACACCAGGCTCTAACTCAATAAATGCTCCGAAATCTGTCATTCTTGCAACTTTACCTTTTACAACTGTACCTGTCTGGTAATTTTCAGCTGCTTTTAACCATGGGTTTGTATCATCAAACTTAAGGCTTAAGGCAATCTTCTTACCATTGATTTCTTTAACCAAAACTTTTATAGGTGTTCCGTTCTTAAATGTCTTCTGTGGATTTTCAACACGTCCCCAAGACATTTCCGAAATATGAAGTAATCCGTCAAGTCCACCAAGATCAACAAATGCTCCAAAGTTTGTTACATTCTTGATGGTTCCCTCTACGACATCACCTTCTTTCAATGATGCAAGAAGTGTTTTCTGCTTTGCTTCTTTCTGTGCTACAAGAAGAGTCTTTCTGTTACCAATAATTCTTCTCTTCTTTGGATCAAATTCTGTAATAACAAATTCGATTTCTTTTCCATTGTACTTTGTCAAATCTTTCTCATAAACATCTGATACAAGACTTGCAGGGATAAATATTCTTGTCTCTTCAACAACAACACTTAATCCGCCAGGTTTCACATCAATTACTGTTGCTTTGAGGACTTCATTATTGTTGAATGCTTCCTCAATACGCTTGTTGCCTTTTTCAGCAGCAAGTCTCTTATAAGACAATGCAACCTGTCCTTCACCGTCATTTACTTTGATGACTTTTGCCTCCATCTTGTCGCCGACTGAAACACATGTTGTCAAGTCAACGTTTGGTGTGTTTGTGTATTCACTGCGACTGATGATTCCATCTGCTTTGTAACCTATATTCAAGACGATCTCGTCTTCTTTAACGCTGATTACTGTGCCCTCAACGACTTCTCCTGTACTTATTTGTTTCATTCCCTGTTCTTCAAACATCTGTTCAAAACTTAATTCTGACATTAGTATGAACCTCCTCGATTATATTATTTGGGGTTGAAGCCCCGGCTGTAATACCTACATAACTATTCTCATTAATGCTGTTTAAGTCCAAATCATCTAATGTTTGTATATAGTAAGTATGATTACATTCGTTTTTGCATATTTCGTATAGCTTCTGGGTATTGGAGCTATGCTTACCACCAATCACGATCATCTCATCTACTTCTGAAGCAATCTTTTTTGCTTCTTCCTGCCTTTCATGAGTTGCATTACAAATGGTGTCTAAAACACTTATATCATAACCCTTTTTTTCGATAATTTCAACTAAATATTTAAATTTATTGTAATTAAATGTCGTTTGCGACACAATACACACCGGTTTTATTTCATTTAGTTCAAATTTCTCTGCTTCTTCCTCATTTCCGATGACAGTTGTATCATTTCCTGACCATCCTTTGATGCCCTGCACTTCCGGATGATTGGCATTTCCAATGATAATAATATGTTTCCCTTTTCCTTTTTCCTCCTGCACAATTTTGTGAATTTTCTTCACAAAAGGACAAGTTGCATCCACAAGAGTCAACCCATTGGCATTTATTATATCATAAGTTTCCTTTGTTGTCCCGTGTGATCTTATAATTATAATGCCATTTTTTATTTTTTTTAATTCTTCAATAGAATCAACTACAGTCACACCTTTGCTTTCAAGGTCCTTTACCACCTCTTCATTATGAATGATGGGACCGAATGTATATATTTTTTTATAATTCTCATTATTTTCAATTTGTTGGTAAACACTGTCTACAGCGCGTTTCACTCCAAAACAAAAACCGGCACTTTTTGCTACCACTACCTTCATTCTATTTCAACCTTCCTCTGCTTTTACTTTGAGACGAATGATTTCATCGACGACTTCCTCAATAGTCATATTCGAAGAATCTATCACAATTGCCCCTTCTGCAATGACAAGAGGTGCGCAATCCCTATGCATATCACGATAATCTCTCTCTTCTATGTCTTTTGCAATATCCTCTAAATTTACATCGAACCCTTTTTCTTTCTGTTCTAAATATCTTCTTCTTGCTCTCGTCTCTACTGAGGCAGTCAGGTATATTTTAATATCCGCATTCGGCAAAACATTCGAACCGATATCTCTTCCATCCATAATCACATTGTGATTTTTTGCGATACCTCTTTGAAGAAACAATAGTTTTTCTCTCACTTTTGGATAAGCGGAAATCGATGATGTCATCCTGCTTACCTCTTCTGTTCTAATATATGAATCAACATTTTCACCATCCAGCAAAACACATTGTTCATGATCTTTATACTCAATCGTAACATCCGCTTCCTCACATATTTCAATTACCTTTTCTTCATTTTCTGAAGAGACATGATTTCTGATGCATGATAATGCCATGGCTCTGTACATGGCACCTGTATCCACATAAATAAATCCTAATTTTGCAGCAGTCAGTTTTGCGATTGTACTCTTTCCTGCACCTGCCGGTCCGTCAATTGCGATATTGATTATTTTCACTGTAAAAACCTCCGTCTTTTTTATTTGATCTACGATTCACTGCTCATCATAACTTGTCCGATGCAGCACTCATTCCCGCAAGCCATCCGGTGGACCATGCCACCTGAAGATTATAACCACCTGTTAACGCATCTACATCCATCATTTCTCCTGCTATATACAAATTTTTAATTTTCTTCGATTCCATGGTTGCCGGATTGATTTCTTTCACATTAATTCCCCCACTGGTAATAATCGCCTCATTCCATCCTCTCAAAGAAGAAATATGCAAATCGAATTTTTTGATTGCTAAAACCAAATCCATTCTCTCACTTTTAGCTATTTCATGTACCTTTTTAAAAGGATTGATTTTGCACCGTTCTATGATTACCGGAATCAGACTTTTTGGCAATAATCCATCAAGAGCATTTCTGAAATCCTTATTTTTACTGTCATCAAAATCTCGCAAAATCCGGTCATCCAGTTGTTTGTCGCTCAATGCAGGTTTTAAGTCTATTACAAGGCTTAACTCTCCATCCTTGATTTTCTTTCCGATGATACTGCTTGCACTAAGGATTACCGGACCACTTACTCCAAAATGTGTAAATAGCATTTCACCGAAATCTTCATAAATCGGCTTCTTCTTTCCCTTTTCATAAAAGAATACCTTCACATTTTTCAAAGCCAGTCCCTGCAACTCTTTCACACACTCATCTGTACAATTCATTGGTACAAGCGCCGGTCTCATTTTGACAATTCCATGACCTTCCTTTTCCAGAATACTGATTCCTGTTCCGTCAGAACCGGTAACAGGATACGATACTCCTCCGGTTGCAAAAATTACTTTATCATAGAATTTTTTTTCTCCATTTTTCAGGATAATACCTATCACTTTCTTCATCCCGGATTGATCTACATTACTGCTATTATGGCAATTTGATTCTTTCTCATCTTGTAAAAAATCATCTTTTGTGATAATCCCCGTCACCAGTTGATCATATATGATTTTAACTCCATGATCTCTTAATACCATTTTC
>CACYDA010000119.1 GCA_902773095.1 uncultured Lachnospiraceae bacterium
TGGTAGAATAACGCGGCCGTTTACAATACCATTTCGCCAAACGACAGAGTTGCAGCTTCTATCCCCGCCGGTAGAATAGAAAGATGTTTATCTCACTACCAGATCCGGAGGCGACATCACTGCATTCTTCCATCTCATCCGAATCGTGTTCTGACACCTGGCGCCTGTTCCGCTTATGGAACGCCTTTTTTAGCTGGTAGCTCAGAGAAGGATGAAAATCTGACGTTTTTTCAAAAAACCTGTGAACAATAATTGCTCACAGGCCAATCACATGATTATTATTCAGGTTTATTCATTACCTGCTCCATCTTTCATATAGATGTATTCATATATTGCAGATTTACAACTTTATCTCCCACTTCAATTTTCCAATTATCTGACCAAATGCAGAGTATGTGATTGTATGTATTCCAATACTCATATATTGTCGAGCAGTACCTTCAGATAATTTATAGTTATGTATCTCTTCTGATTTCAAAGAACAATTCGCCCATGAAATACCTGAACGGCCATCAATGGTGCATTCAATAGTGAACTCTGGTGTGTGCGAAGCTAGGTTGTTCTTTAAGGTCAATTCTGGACAATAGTATTGTTCTCTTTCTAGAAGGGATTTTCTTCCAAGCAAACCACTTCGCTTTATAAATGTATCTCCTTTGTATTGTTTCAGGGTTACTGAACTTGACAAAGCTGTCAGCCAATCATATTTGTGATTTTCAACAAACCACGAAAAGGAACATACTACATGTCCTAGGATTGAATACTCAATCGCATGATGCCCGTAGTTTGCAGCGATTTGTGGCACTTTATTCGTTAGCCATAGCAATTGAATGATTCCATCATTAAGAGAATCAATAGACCATTTCCCGCTTTCGACGCCATCAATTACATATTCTACTGTAAATGCAGATAAAGAATAACCCGAGTGATTCTCTATTTTAAAGACAGGCGTAAAGTAATCTCCACTTTGGAGGACTGATGCATCCCCTCTAGAACCGCACTCAGTTGTTCTTTTCTCTGAGACCATTTGCCAAAGGCTAGCGCTATATGAGCACATTAGCTGCCAACCAGTTGGTGCTGGCATCATTTGCTTTGATGTGTTATTGTCAGGATTGCCCGACGATGTTCCTGGTGACAATGGCTTTGACGTTGGCTTTATTTCGCTAAGATCCTTGATAAAACAAAGCACATCATCATTTCCAGGGTATAAAAGGTTAACAAGTTGTGCTAATTCTAGAGCTTCTGATAATCGACCCAAATATTTTAGCGAAATAGCTTTGCCGAATAGCGCTTTTCCATACTTGGGATCAATTGCAATTGCTTTGTCAAATGCTGCTATGGACTTTTCATAATCCTTTCTCATGCCATGCGCATTCGCCATATTCACCCATGCTTCGGCAAATTTGGGTTCTAGAGCAATGGCTCGTTCATACAAAGCAATTGCTTCATCTATAGAACCACGAGATAAAGCCAAATCCGCGTCTGTCTTAATTGATATTTCACAGGTATTGCATTCTTTAGGGCATTCATTTTCTCGCCCTAGGAATTTGCAAGATATATGACGGGATTCAGTCCTGCCCAATTCTTTCAATTTTCGGATCCTCCCTTATAATTTGATTGGTTTTGTTGTTATTATTTGAGATCCACGCAGCCACTCCCATTTAGTTGTTTCGATGAAATCTCCGGAGATAACTATGACGCTTATCTGATTGGGAACTGGCTTTCAGAAATAGGATCTGTGTCAAAATTCCCATTGTATGTTGACTTGAGCGTGATTGTATGACCGTTATAATACTGTGAATCTGAATAGAATGACAGCAGATCATCCGAAGCATAGTAATGTGTATTGTCGCCAAACAAAAGCTTTGTCCCATAGAAATTACTGCCTGTTGCATAATAAAGCTTATAGACTCCGATAGGTATATCTATCTCAACTTGCTTACCTGCCTTGAGATAAAAGGCTACATCCGTTTCATATGGTCTCGTGGCTGTACTCTTTAAAGTCCTTGACGTTTTTGATGATGACGGTACACCTTGGTATTTAAGGTATACATAATAATCAGTAGAGGAATCAGCGATAATAGTAAATGGGCATACACCTTCATAATCCGGAGTAATAAAATTCTTTCCATTCGTAGCAATAACAATAGCAGGGGCTTCTGTAACTGCTGCGCCTGAATTACTTTTAGTTCCTGTTGATTTATCAATTGACTTAAAGGTTATAGCCTTTGTGCTAGAAATGTCTGATGACAATCCAGTACATAATGATTCTGCTCGAGATACGACACCATGAATTCTGGCCGCAGGAGAATACTTGATCGTTTGGAAAGTAGCTGTACTCGAATTGCTCAAAAGAGCAGTTGAATCTATATTGTTTTTATACTCTGACAATGACATGTAGATCCACACAGTTGTTCCAATGCTTGTTTTGCATTCGCAAACTATGTGAGTGTTTCCAATACTATTTTTTGAACCGATTCCTATGGAAGGCTCAATAGAGACGATGTCAACATATACGTTGTTCCCAACGCTTGACAAGGATGAATATGCGGATTCTGAAGAAGTGGCTGTCGTAGAGTTGAAAGTTGGTTTTGTTGTAGCAACAGGTTTATTGGTCGTTTTGGGAGTACTTGTGGCCCTAGGTATTGTTCCTGTTGTAGATCTATTGACAGTGCTAATACCAAATAATGGCCGCAAGTCAAAATCTTCGAAAGTGTTTTTATAGTTAATATTAATGACAATTCCTGCACAGATTACAAATATGAAAAGAACGCCAAGAATAGAGTCGATCTTGTTACTCTTTAGCTTGAGGACAGACATTTTCTTTGCGCTATTTAGTTTTCCGGTACTGGTTACAGGAGATGCCATTGGAGAATTTGCAGCCTGAAATAGATGAGCATACTTCCAATTTGTAAAAGTAAAGGTAGTGGCTGGAATGCTATTTACAAACTGTGAATGAGAATCAATCAGCGCAGCAGCCATTTGAGCACTCCTCAAGCGGGTTGAGTGCTCTTCGGATAGCGGTTTTACCTTTGAGACAGAGTTGATAAGAAAATAGAATATAAAGGTTACAGCAGCTCCAATGAAAATGGCAGTGCCTTTTTCCGTTTTGAAGCCCATATATGCGAGGAAACTAGCGATGACCCCCAAAAGAATGCATAAGAAACAAAGAAATGTGCTTTTATGGGAAAATTTTTTTCTATGAGCCTCACATTCGGGGCACAATGGCATCTGAACACTAATTGTTTTAGTACTGGTTGTTCTACCACGAGTAATGCTTTGGGAGTATTGTACATTCTCTTTGTTCGTTGTCGGTTTTAAACAGCAGGTGCAAAGCGGAGGAATTACGTATTTATCGCCAGACACTCTCACGATATACTCTTTATCTGCCTGTCTGTTTGCTCGCTCTTCTCTTTCAAAATCTTCATTCTTTTTCTGAATCTTGGATAAATCATCCTCATCCTTTGAAAGACGTTCGGCAACCTCAGTGAGAGGAGAAAGTGTTTTGTGAATTCGTTTGGTCAGTTCTAATGCGGCTTTGGTTTTCCCTTTCTCATTGTGTAAATAGAGGCTAAGATTACGAAGAGAATAAGCAGTAGATTGAACATCGGAATGATCTATGCCTGTCTTGTTGATCAGTATTTCAAGCGGATAGGCCATTTTTTGCAAGGCATCTGCTTTATTCGCAAGCAAATCAATCGATTTGTTCAATGTCGATTCATCATCAGCATTGTCTTTTGCTTTCTGAACGCCAGCCTTAATATCAGCCTGTAATGCTTCAAGCTTAGCTTTCGCCCATATCTCATATTGATCCACTACATCATAAACAATCACCCCCGCTTTGCTATTTGAGGGTTCAATTGCTTCTTTTACTAAATCACTAACAACCTGAATATACAGGTCATCGGATATTGAGTGAAAGATTTCAGATAGCTGTTGCCTTATAGTGTCCCTTTTTCTATTAAGCTCACGCTCAATATCGCTAACGGTGACTTCTCCTATACCTGCTTCTCTGTGCAGTGCATTTATGATACCAAGAACCGTATTCGCATTTACTGCTAAAAACTGGTTGTCGAGATCAATAATAAATGTCTTGAAATTGCTTGCATTGTCAAATTTATATAATGAAAGATTATACTGCATTGCAGTAAGCTTTGCTATGCCACTCAATGCCTCCACTGGTATTGAGTCATCATTTTCTATGCAGGAACGTATAAATCCAATTAACGCTGATGACGAATTGGGAAACCAGTCCATCTCAGCAGACAATCTCTTGCTTGGTGATGTAAGTTCATTCTGCGCAGTTGTGCAGATGTCAGAACCAACTATGAAATCTAATTCTTCAACTGCAGCAGCAATGTCTCTTCGACTCGCGTTGCATTCCATCTTTAGAA
>CACYDA010000120.1 GCA_902773095.1 uncultured Lachnospiraceae bacterium
ATATCATTTTCTGCAAAAATCTTTCTGATTGCTTCCTTATCACAGATATCTGCTTTCACAAACTCATAATTTTCTCTATTTTCAATGTCTTTTAAATTTTCAAGATTTCCTGCATAAGTCAGCTTATCCACATTGATGATTTTAATTTCATTATCATATTTTTTAAACATATAATGAATATAATTTGATCCAATAAAACCTGCACCACCTGTTACTAAATATGTTCTCATCATCTTTCCTCCAATTCCTGATCTGTTTATCATTGATTATTTTATTTGCTGCTCTTAAAATTTTTAATGAGATCTTCCAGCATAAATGTTTGAATCTCCATATGCCTGCTAAAGTAATCTTTCACATATAGGAAAGTACCTCTTATCATCTCTTTTTGTATTTCGATATAATTTTGTAAAAACTCTTTTCGATATTCTACCTTCTTTAAGGTATGCATCATTCTCATACCTTCTTTGAATCCTTCTTTATACTCCTCACCAAAACCCATCTTATTAAAGAAGATATATTTTATGATAAATCCGGTACATAAAAACGGCATATTCACCACAAGCTGCAAAAACGGCATATTCTTATAAATCATATAAATATTATTTCTTGCAGAAAGTTTTACCTTAAAAGCATTATATTTTGAACCACTGGTTCCACTTCCCACATGATAAACAATCGCTGTCGGGCAATACCTGTTGCGATAACCATAAATCCTTGCCCGATACCCTACATCCATGTCCTCCATGTAAGCAAAATGTTTCAGATCAAACTTACCGATTTTAGCAAACACTTCTTTTCTATAAATTGCAGCTCCGGCACATGCAGAAAAAACATCCATTGGCTCATTATATTTTTCGATGTCTTGTCCAACACCCTGCTGAAATCCCCAGCCAAAAACTGAGTATAAATCTCCGGCATCATCCATCACTGATCTGTCATTAAAATTAATCATCTTACTGCTGACAGAAAAAATATCGTCAGATTCTTCAATGGCGTTTACCAGTTCACCTACAAAATCAGGGGCAACCTCTGTATCATTATTCAGCAAAATGACATATTCTGTCTTTGACAGATCAATCCCTTTATTCACTGCTGCACTGAAACCATAGTTTTTTTTCAATCTTACCAGTTTCACTTCCGGGTAATTGTCTTTGATATATTCATAACTTCCATCTTCCGATGCGTTATCAATGACCAAGGTCTCGAAATCCTTATAATTCTGCTTCTTAAGTGCATCAAAACATGCTTTCACAAACCTTTGACCATTATAATTAGGAATTACTACAGTGACTTTCATCCTTTCCTCCATCTATTTTCTGCTTTCCGTGAACGCGGCGATACCGCCCCACTTCTGGTCTTTCTCAGAAATAATCAGCTTCATACCTTCAGGAATCGGCCATTTCACGCCAATCTCCGGATCATTCCACGCAAGTCCGCCTTCATCATTCGGATGATAAAAATCAGTACATTTGTAAGCAAATTCTGCCCGATCAGAAAGAACAACAAAACCGTGCGCAAAATTCTTAGGAATCAAAAACTGCTTTTTATTCTCTGCTGAAAGAATAACCCCATACCATTTACCATATGTTTTAGAGCCTGGTCTCAAATCAACTGCTACATCAAAAACCTCACCACTTACCACTCTGACCAGTTTATCCTGTGGAAACTCTTTTTGAAAATGTAATCCTCTTAGTACCCCTTTTTTGGAACTTGACTGGTTGTCCTGAACAAATATCATATCGATTCCGGCAGCCTTATAATCATTATAATTATAGGTTTCCATGAAATATCCTCTCTCATCACCAAATACTGCCGGTGTTATAATCTTTAATCCTTCTATGTCACACATTTCTACTGTTATTTTTCCCATTGTTCTCTATCCTTTCAATTATTGTCGACAAAATAATGCTAACTCACCATTTGGTTCTATCTAAACAATTTATAATCCGTTAGCTACATCTATCAAATATTGTCCGTATGCTGTTTTCATCAAAGGTTCAGCAAGCTTGACCAGCTGCTCTTTATTAATGAATCCTCTTTTATAAGCAATCTCCTCAATACATGAAATATAAAGTCCCTGACGTTTCTGAAAAGCAGC
>CACYDA010000121.1 GCA_902773095.1 uncultured Lachnospiraceae bacterium
GTCAGAAGTGATGATATTCAAAAGGGACAGGAAAAACGGACTACAAAAGAAGATTTACTGACAAAAGAAGAGGCTGTTCGAGTAATCGGTGTTGATGGAAAGTAGGTGATGGAGTGCAGGAAGAATTGATATTAAGTCTATATGATTGTCTGTATGGAACAGTCGATGAGAGAGCATGCTTAGATGAATATGGCGTAAGATACAAGTGTATGAAAAATGTGATAAAACATTATAAAGAGGCTCATGCGAATGGAAAAGAGATGGGACCGGTTAATATCAATGAGATCATGGTTCATTGTACTACGGGAGAAATGGATTTTCCTGAAAGGCAATCTGTCGAAAAAATGCTGGACAACATAGATACGATCAAATGTCTGCCCCCGGGAATTATCCGGGATTCCGATCAAATGTATGATGCTTTTGATGACCAATATTGCCTTGCCTTGCTTTTATTCATTGTCAGGTATAATGCCTTTCCTTTTGATGGTAAATTGGTCTGTGAAAATCCTGTTGTCACCAGAGCACAGGCAATGAAACTGTATGGAAATCCGGTTTTCATTTTTGATGATAACAATACAGAAAATGAAGTGTTTACTGAACAGTCAGGGGCTGTCATAGAGCATTGGTATCGTGACGAAAATTTGAATATCAAAACGTTATTTTTGCAAATGTTTACAATAGGTATATCAGACAATTCCTACAGTATTAAAGTGAATGAATGGGAAGACGTGATAGAAGACTTCTTTATTGATGAATCAGAGAGAAAATCAAACCCAAATAACGAAAAAGATACGAAAGCAACAAATGAAAAAAACATAGAAACAAGTGATGAAAACAATGGTATTGATAATAATAAAACACTAAAAAAAGAGGATGAAATAAATTATATAGAGACAGAAGACGTAAAAATTGGTATAATTGCGGGTAAGGAAATCTATGAGAGAGATTTTGGAATCGATACAGAGGAGAACAGGAAAATCTGTGTAGTTGTAAAAAATAATAAAGATGCGAGAATACTGGCACTGGGCAATTGTACAGATGATACATGGAGTCTGTATCTGCCAAATACAAAGGAAATTCTCGTAAAGCCAAATAGTGTGGCACCTGTTATAAAAGGTTCCATGATTAGTATTGGTGAGATCATTGTAAATATTTCTTAGAAGAATGCCAGGTTGCAACCCGGCAGCAAGAACGCTTATGGAGTTCTTAAACTAATAGGATAAGGAGAAGAGGAAAATGCCGTCATTAATGCAAGGAGAAAGCATACCAACAATTAATCTGACCGAAACTGTAACGATTCTTCAATATCTTGCAGAAGGAGGACAGGGAGAGGTTTATAAAGTGGATTATAATGGGAAAACCTGTGCTCTGAAATGGTATAAAAGACCGGCTCCACCGGATGTGTTTTATGAAAATCTTGCTGTGAATGTAAAAAAAGGAGCACCGAATGAACATTATCTTTGGCCGCTTATGCTGACGGCAAAGTATAAGGGAAGTTATGGCTATATCATGGAATTAAGACCACAGCAGTACCATGAATTTGGAGAATTCCTTTTGAACCTGGCAAGGTTTCGTAATTATGAAACGATGATCAATGCCGCATTAAATATAGTTGAAAGTTTCAGAATTCTGCACAGTAAAGGCTATAGTTATCAGGATGTCAATGAGGGAGGTTTTTTTATAAATCCTGAAAACGGGGATGTTCTAATCTGTGATAATGATAATGTGGCACCTTTTGGAATCAATCTTGGGGTAAAAGGAATGCCAAGATACATGGCACCAGAAGTTGTCATCAATATGAACAGACCCAATACACATTCGGACAGATTTTCGCTTGCTATTTTACTGTTTAGGCTCTTTTATATAGATCATCCTTTGGAAGGTAAGTATACCATTCAGTTTCCGCTTACTGATGCAATCGGAGCACAGCTTTATGGAATCAACCCAATATTTGTTTATGACCCCGACAATGACAGAAACAGGCCGCATCCACAGGCACAGCCTAATGTCATCAAAAGATGGAATTTGTTTCCAATCGATTTGCAGGTTGCTTTTACAAAAGCCTTTACGAAAGGGATGAAAGATATCAATAACAGGATTACAGAGACAGAATGGGAAGACATTCTGGTAAGAGCAAGAGGTCAGCTTATAAAAATTGGTGGCAGAGAACAGTTTATCAATATTTATGCGAAGCAGTCGCTGCCGGAGGGTGTTCGGATTTTGAAGTTACCGCATTATGCTATTGCATTGTCAAATGATTCCAAAATTTATGAATGTCAGATTAATCAATATAGTGTGGATTTCAGTAAAGAAGCAGGAATTGTGAAACAAAGTCTAAGTAATAAAACGATACTTGGTCTTGGAAATTTATCTGAAACCACCTGGAAAGTGAAGTATACAGGTGGACAGATGATGGAAGTAAAGCCAAAAGGGTATGCAAAACTTGAACAGGGAGCAGAAATTGATTTCGGCAGTGTGAAAGGAACAATATATTAACTATAATAATGGTGGGGCAAAATAATACCACTATAATACTAAAAAGAAAGAAGGTAGGAACGATGGGAGATATTTGGGATGGATTTGATTTTCCGACCCTTGATCCGGTCAATCCGGTTAATTCTAATATGGGTCAGGCAGTTGAACAGACGCCATCGATTGAATCAATTGATGCAATGCTTGTAAAAAGAGCAATGGTCGTCTTTTTTATTATTGATATATCAGGAAGTATGAAGGGTGCCAGAATAGGAGCCGTAAATGATGCAATCAGAAACCTGCTTCCTGAACTGAAAAAAAGGGAAGCAAGTAATACGAATGCAGAAATCAGAGTGGCAATTCTGGAGTTTTCAAGCAATGCCAATTGGAGAACACTTACTCCACAGCCGGTATCTTCATTTGTATATGATGATATTACGTACGTGAGCGGAGGAACAAATTTTGGAAAAGCGTTCCATGCATTAAATGAAAAGTTGACAAGAAATGCATTCTTAAGTGCCGCAGCCGGTTCCTATACACCATTAATCATCCTTTTAACAGACGGAAAACCTTCAGATATTGCACTCTATCCGGAAGAATTAAATCAGCTTAAGAAGAATTCATGGTTTCGATATGCGACGAAAGCAGGGATTGCCATTGAGGAAGGAGCTTTAAGCCCGGAGTGTAAAAAAGTTTTGTTAGAGTTTACGGGAAACGAGAGCATGGTTTTAGAAGCAAAAAATACAAATATTTTGAGTAAGCAGATTGAGCTTGTCACATTGACAGGTGTTGATTTTGTGACACAACAGGGGTGATTGCAAAACATTGATCTTAAGAAACATGGTAATCGAGCAGGTAATCAGCCGGTAAATACACCAATGAATGGCCGGACATTTAATCAGCCGATTAACGGGCAGGCTGCACAAAACCAGAATGTGATACCAAATCAGAATGTGATGCCAAATCAGAATATGATGCCAAATCAGAATATGATGCAAAACCAGAATGTGATACCTAATCAGAATGTGATGCCAAATCAGGCCATGGTGTCAACTCCGGATGCCCAGATCTATCAACAGATTAATCAGCAGCCTGTTGTTGATGTGAGGGCAGGAGAAAATCCGGTGATACCTGGAATGGATGATATAGATTGGGATGATTTCCCGGTATTTAGTTGATTAGAAAAATGAGGTGATAGAGTGCTGAATTCTTATCGAATATATAGTGGTTATGCCCAAGGTGCATCGCATATTGCAAAGGACATGCCATGTGAAGACTTTGCCGCTTCCTATGAAGGGCAAAATATCGCTATCGTTGTGATTAGCGACGGACATGGCGATAAAAACTGTTTTAGAAGCGCAAAAGGAGCTAGTATTGCCTGTAACAGTGCAATTGAAAAAACCAGGGATGTTTTTGAGCATGATGACGAGGCAGTCTCAGCGTTGGTGAATTCACCTAAGAGAGTGATTACTGAACTTGAGAAATCGATTATCTGGTTATGGAACAAGAAAGTTCAGGAGGATTTAAGCGAGTTTCCAATTACTGAGGAGGAATTAAAGGAACTGGATGTTCGGATTGCAGATACTCTCAGAAGTGGTAATAAGCTAAATAAAGTGTATGGCTGTACATTAATCATGGCTGTCTTGCTCGAAGAATGCTGGTTTGCAATTCAGATTGGTGACGGAAGCTGTGTGTCAATTCATGAAAATGGAATCTATAGCAGAAAGATTCCTGCAGATTCTGAAGGGTGTGTGGGAAACCGTTCGACATCGATTTGTGGAAGTGAAGCGTTCGAAAACTTCAGATATTATTATGGAACAAATCTTCCTGATGCTGTATTTGTTGCATCAGACGGGGTAGAAGAAAGTTTTGATGAGAATGGACTGAATAAATGTTATTATTCAATAGCGTCAATCATAAAATCGAATGACCATCAAATCAGTGATCAGAAAATGAGGGAAATCCTCAATAAGATTAGCAATGGAGGAAGTGGGGATGATGTATCCATTGCCTGTATTATCAACAATAACAGAGAAATTCGAAAACCATTAGCTACATCGAAACAGATTGCGGAAAAAATGAATCAGCTCTATAGTACACTGCGGGATGTGGAAGAAAGATATACAGAATTACAAAATAAGAAAAAAGAATTAGAGGCGATTGTGAGAAACCTGGACACGGTTACAGAACAGTTAACAGAGTTAAGCAATCAATTTGTTTCAGCGAAAACAATCAAAAAAAATGTGGACCAATACTGGAAAAATGTAGGGGCTGAGGTGGAAGATCTTCCGGAAATAATGGAGTATGAGCCGATTATTAAAAGAAAAATAGAAAAATAGAAAGACGAAAAAATGATAAGAAGATTTTGCGATTTGGATGGTACTATTTTGTTTTCTTACAGACATGAAATAGGAAAAAAGGTTTTGGTGGAGAGATACCAGGAAAAAGAATTGTCGTATATGCAGGAATCATCCTACCATCTGTTACAACAAATGGATGAGGAAGAATTTATTCCACTCACATCCAGAACAATCGAACAATATCAAAGAATCAGTTTCTTTAAGGATGGAAGAAAACCAAGATATGCGCTTCTTAATAACGGCGGTATTCTGCTGGTGAATGGAAAAGTGGATGAGAAATGGAAGACCGCAACATTTCACATGGTTAAGAAGGAGATCATGACAATGAAGCGAATCACAGATGAACTTGAAAAGTTCGGAACCGTTAAATGGCAGGATGAGCTGGTCATTTTTTTGAAACTGTTTAGGGAAGAAGACTATCCTGCAATAGAACAATTGGCAGAAGAGAATCATCTAATGGTGTTCAGGCATTTTTCAAAAGTCTATCTGTGCTCCAAAAAGCTGAATAAGGGATATGCAGTCAAAAGGTTTATGACAACCTATTTATCAGAGAGTTCCGGTAAGCAGAATGATGATGTGATTATTGTAGCAGGTGATGCAAAAGTAGATTTGTCAATGATGATGATGGCAGATGTGTGTGTGTTTTCAAAAAGCCTACAGGAGGAATATGCTGCTTTAAAAAAACAGTATTATTTGACACAATATGGTAATCACAGTTTTGTAACAGAGCAGCAAATGGACAGAAATGAACCGGAAAAAAGAACAGAAGTATTATATAAAATTCAAAAACAAGAAGTCATATTTACAGAGAATGAGATGATAGGAGAAACAGTACTTGGATGGCAAGTTCCTATTTTTCAATGGGATCATCATTCAATGTCATAATGATACTACAAATCGGAAAGTGCAGGAAAATGGAAATGGAATTGAGAAAAGAGTGTTATGAAGTCGGGGCATTATTGTACTGCCCCGCTTTGAATGCAAAACTGGCGGATGCTGTTATGATGAACCGATTCGGAAAACAGTATTCTTTGGCAATATGTCTTGAGGATACGATTGGTGATGAAAGTGTTGAAAAAGCAGAGAAGCAGTTACTTGAAACATTAACTAAAATAACAGATGCAACAACAAAAAAAGGAAAAAAAGAGTTTTTTCTTCCTAAAATATTTATCAGGGTGCGAGAGCCGGAACAACTTCAAAGGATCTATGGGATGTTGAAAGATCAGATGGAGGTTATCTATGGTTTTATTTTCCCCAAATATACGATTTCAAATGCTCCTTTATATAACAAGATGATTGTTCAGATGAATAAGGCACAGCAAAGAAAAATCTATATGATGCCTATTTTAGAGAGCGCAGATATTGTGGATTATGCATGTCGTCGCTCCATACTATTGAATATCAAAAAGATGATTGATGATGTCAAAGAATACGTTTTAAACGTCAGGGTTGGTGGCAATGATTTCTGCAATGAGTTTGCTGCGAGAAGACATTATGATGAATCAATTTATGACATTATTCCCATTGCCAACTTATTGTCCGATATACTGACTGTTTTCTCTAGAGAATATGTTGTATCTGGTCCTGTATGGGAATTTTTTTCAAGTGACAATAACGAGTGGAAAGATGGTCTTAGAAAAGAGTGTGAACTAGACAAATTGAATGGATTTGTTGGAAAGACTGTCATTCATCCAAAACAGATTAAAGTTGTAAATGAGGCATTAATGGTATCGAAAAAAGACTATGAGGATGCAAAGCTGATTCTTGGTTTTGATGCCAAAAAAGGATTACTGGTTGGAAAGAGTAATGGCGGTGAAAGAATGAATGAAGCCAGAACACATAAGAACTGGGCATCAAAAATCATGATACTTGCAGAGATTTTTGGAGTCAATTAAACAAAGAATGCTTAAAAGAGGAATAGGAATATGGTGTATCAAACAGATGATTTAGTAAAAGTTGCTGCAAGAGACAACAATTCAAAAAGAAGTTATCTTTATGTTAATCCATTGCAGGCAAAACATATTCCTGCTAATCCATATGCCACCATGAATATGATTGGTGAATTGGCAGGAAAGATTGAAAATGAGTATGGTAATGAAAGATTATTTATCATTGGATTTGCCGAAACAGCAACAGCAATCGCAGCAGGGGTGGCTGTCAGACTGGAAAATGCAGTGTATTATCAAACAACTACAAGAGAAATCCAAAATCTTGAAAATGAGGAATTCTTATATTTTACAGAATCACACAGTCATGCGACAGAACAAAAGCTTGCCATATCAGGGTATCTTGAAATATTAAATCATATTGACAGAATCGTATTTGTGGAAGATGAAGTGACGACCGGCAATACCATCATGAAACTGGTAGATCAATTAAAAATCAAATATGATATGAAATTTGCGATTGCATCCGTATTAAACAGTATGAGTGATGAAAGAATAAAACAACTGGAAAATGAGGAAATCAGATGTATTTATCTTAACAGGATTCCGTTTGAATATAGGATTGAAAGCGTAAATGATCTGGAAGCAGATACAGAAAAAATGATAGAGATCAGGAAGAATCATGAAAAGAGGAGGCTTCCTTATGAGGAGTCAATTGATATCATAGAAATGAATATGGGAATTGATTTTAGGACAATCACTAGTGTGAAAGAATATCGCAGCAAATTGGATGAATTTGTTAATAAAATCGCATCAGGAATGATTGATCAGAGTGCTTCATCAAAAAAAAATGACAATCAAAGTATATTGATGATCGGAACGGAAGAGTGTATGTATCCGGCCATTCGGCTGGGAGAGTATTTCCTTGAGATAAGATTTGCCACAAATGTGAAAACACACTCCACCACAAGAAGCCCCATCCTGGTTTCAAGCAGGGAAGGGTATCCATTGCAGACAAGATACGAAATGGCAAGCTTATATGACAGTACACGTAGGACATTTCTCTATAATCTCGCAAGGTATGATCAGGTATGGATCATCACGGATGCCGCCAGAGTAAAGCATCAGGATGATTTTATGGCAGGGTTGAATGACATGATCAAAGCGTTGCAGATGAATGGAAATGATGCAATCAGGGTAGTGGTATGGAAGAATCAGTAAAGGGATGAAGCGAAAAGTATATTGAATGATGAAAAGGAAAGATTGAAAAGGAAATGGTGACATGAGAAGCAGTTTTTTAAAGGAGGATGTTACTTTACTGTTAAAGGATATCACAGGATTGGTAGAGCCTCTTGCAACCAATGAGAGAGAAAAGTTAATACAGAGTGGAGTGCATTATTGTGAGATGCTGCCATTGGAATATAAGCCAAGTGAGAAATACCTTGCCATCTATGACAGGGCATTGCAATTATATAGCAAAGCGACAGCAGATGCGATTATGGAAGTGTCAAAAAAAGTAATTGCAAGGAAAGGAAACAGTGTTGTATTGGTGTCACTTGCAAGAGCCGGAACACCAATTGGCATCCTAATGAAAAGATATCTTGATAAAAGATACCATCTCCAAGTACCGCATTATTCTATTTCGATTATCAGAGGAAGAGGCATTGATCAAAATGCTATGCATTACATTTTAAAGAATCACAGACCACAAGATATTTTGTTTGTAGATGGATGGATTGGCAAAGGAGCCATCTTTCGAGAACTGAAAAAGGAACTGGAATGCTTTGAGGGAATTCTTCCGGAAATCGCTGTTGTATCAGACCCCGCAAATCTGACAGATTTGTGCGGAACCCATGAAGATCTTCTTATCGCAAGTTCCTGTCTTAACAGCACCGTATCAGGACTGATCAGCAGAACATTTTTAAGAAGCGACATCATTGGAAAAGAGGATTTCCATGGGGCAGCCTATTATGGTGAGTTGAAAAATGAAGATCGGACATATGAGTTTATTGATACGATAGAAAAATTGTTTGTCTTTGATGAAGATGATCCCTATTTCGAAAAGGATGCTGATGTTTTGAAGGGTAATAAGGAAAAGAGCGATGATGAGAGAGTTGAGGCAGTTGAAAAGGGGTTGGGCGTATATAATGGCATGGAAGAAGTAAAACGTATTTGTGAAAAATATGAGATTGGTAATATCAATCTCGTGAAGCCGGGAATCGGTGAAACAACAAGAGTATTATTAAGAAGGGTTCCGTGGAAGATTCTTATTGCAGAAGAATACAGGGATAGTGATGAACTGTGTCATATTCGCAGGCTTGCCGAGGAGAAAGAGGTTGCAATAGAGTATATAAAATTGGTTAATTATAAGTGTTGTGGGTTGATCAAAAAGATGGAAGATGCGTAGAAATTATTGAAGTAGTAAAGATATTTTGAATCCTTTATTTTTTAAACCAAATTATAAAATGATTGCAAGTCATACTAGGAAATAGTTGTTGAAAAAATAGCAGTGGCTATTTATAATAAAACTATTGAAAGTATTGTCTTGTTTTTTAGAGAAGTTTTGCAGGATATAGATACTGTTGTAAAAAGGAGAATTGATCTATGCCAGGAACGGTTGCGATAGGAATACAAAATTTTGAGCGTATTATTGATAATGGTTATTTTTATATTGATAAGACAGATTTCATAAAAGAATGGTGGGAGAGTGGAGACAGTGTGACACTTATAGCACGTCCCAGACGTTTCGGAAAAACTTTGAATATGAGTATGCTGGAAACATTTTTTTCTAATCAGTATGAAAACAGGGGGGATTTATTTGAGGGACTTCATATATGGCAGTATGAAGAGTATAAAGAGATTCAGGGAACCTATCCTGTGATAAATCTGACATTTGCCAATATTAAGGAAACGACATATGAAATGGCCTACAGAAAAATCACTGAAATATTGGTGAAGCTGTATGCGAAGAATGATTTTTTGCTAGAGGGAAATGTATTAAAGCAGAAAGAAAAGGAATTTTATGAGAGTGTATCATATGGAATGGATCAAGTAACGGCATCACTTGCGATTCACAATATGTCAGATTATCTTAGTAGATATTATGAAAAAAAAGTTATCATTCTGCTAGATGAATATGATACGCCTATGCAGGAGGCCTATGTGAATGGGTACTGGGATGAATTTACTGCATTTATCAGAAGTCTGTTCAATTCCACATTCAAGACAAATCCTTATTTAGAGAGAGCAGTGATGACCGGTATTACAAGAGTGAGTAAGGAGTCGATTTTTTCTGACCTTAATAATCTTGCTGTTATTACAACAACCAACAAAAGATATGCCACACAATTTGGTTTCACAGAGAAAGAAGTATTTCATGCGATGGATGAACTTGAGATACCAAATAAAGAAGGTGTTAAAAGGTGGTATGATGGTTTTGTATTTGGTGATATTTCAGATATTTATAATCCATGGTCTATTATTAATTATTTTAAATATCAGACATTCACAACCTATTGGGCGAATACCAGTTCCAACAGTCTGGTAGGAAAACTGATTCGTGAGAGTGGGGCAAAGACAAAAAAACTGTTTGAAACCCTGCTGGAGGGGGAGACGATAAATGTTCCTGTTGATGAACAGATTGTATATAATAACCTTGATACAAATGAAGGTGCAATATGGAGTCTCATGCTTGCTACAGGGTATTTGAAAGTTTTGGAATACCAGACAGGTGAACAGTATACCGGCAACAGAAAACCGGTTTACAAACTGACACTGACAAATGAAGAGGTAAAGACGATGTTCTATCAGATGGTGAGTGACTGGTTTGGCATGGCGGGAGATCATTATAATGATTTCATTGAAGCATTGATGCAGGGAGATTTAGATGCGATGAATGAATATATGGAGAATGTAACAGAACAAATCTTTAGCACGTTTGATACAGGTGGAAGGGGTGTAAATGATGAAAATAATAACAATGGGAAAACAAGAAAGAGTGAGCCGGAGCGGTTTTATCATGGATTCGTGTTGGGATTGATGGTGGATATGTCGGAACATTATATAATCAAATCGAATAGGGAGAGTGGTTTTGGAAGGTATGACATCATGATCTATCCAAAGGATATGACAAAAGGAGACGGAATCATCATTGAATTTAAGGTGCGCAAAGAAAAGAAAGAGAAAGATCTCGAAGAAACCGTCAAGGCAGCACTGAAACAAATAGAGGATAAAAAGTATGAGGCTGAATTGATAGCACTGGGATTTGCAAAAGAGAAGATACGAAAGTATGGGTTTGCATTTGAGGGGAAGAAAGTGATGATTGGGGAATAGAGATTTGTTTTTATAGGAATTTTCGATATTTCATGTTTCTTTACACATATACTAAACTTTTTTAGAATAATGTCAAATTATTTTTGAAATCTCTACAAAAACAGCATAATTTCAGCAATATGAATAGTATCATATTTTATACCAACAGTATAATAAAAAAAAAAAAAAAGTGTGATATAGTATAACAAAATAAAAATGGACAGGATTA
>CACYDA010000122.1 GCA_902773095.1 uncultured Lachnospiraceae bacterium
CAAAATCCATATAACAAAGATTACAAATTAAACTATAATACGCAATGTGATCGTAAGGATGCGGAATGTGACAATGCTAACTGTTTGAATACGGATGAAAACTATGAGGATTCATGTAACAATAAAAGCAGTAATTGTACGAAATCGAATTGCTTAACAGAGAATCAGAAAAGAATGCTTGAAGAGTATCTGGGAGATTTGTCAAAATATTCGAATCTGTTTTCTGAGTATTGTAACAATGGTTCATGCAACATTAAAGTAATTACAGGAAACAATAATTGTTCATTAGAAGATTATTTAAATAATGTAATTAATAATGATACAAATAGTAATGAAAATACTATTGCGGACAATAATGTGAATACAAATGATAATCCTAATGTGAATACGAATGATAATTCTAATGCGAATACGAATAACAATCCTAATGTGAATACGAATGATAATCCTAATGTGAATACAAATGGTAATCCTAATGAGGATAATAATTCACATACATCAAATTCTCAAACTACACAGTATATTGATGAAGTAATAAGGCTTGTAAATGTGGAAAGAAATAAAGCAGGTTTGCCATCAGTTACTAAAAATGCTAATGCATGTATGGCTGCAAATGTACGGGCAAATGAAATAATTACATCATTTTCACATACCAGACCAAATGGAAAAGATTGCTTTTCTGTATTATCGGAGTATAATATAAATTATAGAGCTTGTGGAGAAAATATTGCTATGGGGCAGAAGACTCCGGAAGAAGTAATGGAAGCCTGGATGAATTCATCAGGACATCGTGCAAATATATTAAGTGCTAATTTTTCACAGATTGGTGTAGGTGTTGTTTATTCGCAGGGAAGATATTACTGGGCTCAGATGTTTTTAGGATAAGATCGAAAGGCGGAGCTGACATTGAAGATTGATGGAATAGATTACATATTAATACAAAAAGGATATCAGAAAATGATGACAAACATGTCGAAGGCAAATTTTTTTGTCAGGACAGAACAAGATAACGTCAAAGATGATGACGAAGGCGATGATAAAAGTAATCATAATAGTGGTGGCAAGGCAAAAAGAATTAATATGATAATTAATCTGTCAACTTCTGAAAAGAGTTCTTTAACATTAGCCCAAATGGAAGAGACTTTGCATGAATTGGAGAGAAAATATCTTCTTACAGGTGTGGAAAAGATCAATGTGTTATTTTTGGTTTATAGTGATAATATTGAAAGAGATAAAGTATTCAATAATGGGAATATTAATTTTTGGATCATAGATACACTGGCAAAACAATTAATTATATATGAGGACCAGCCAGAAGATTTTGATGGCTTAAAATGTGAAATTGAAAAGCATTTGGATGATATATATAATGGCAAAGCAGCATATCAAAAGAGAAGATATGTGCGAGGACTTCGAAGTGTGTCGAAAAACATGTCAGGCAGTTATGGAATCGATGAGAATTTACAAACAAGGAGGTTTATACCCTATATTACGATATTCATTATGCTGATCAATATTGTTGTATTTGCTGTTTTGGAAACAATGGGGTCAACGGAAAGTGCTCCTTTTATGATTCAACATGGAGCCTCATATACAGAATATCTATTTAGTCGTAATGAGTATTACAGATTATTTACATGTATGTTTTTACATTTTGGAATAGCACATTTATCCAGTAATATGATTGCATTGCTGCTGATTGGAAGTGAAGTGGAAAGACTATATGGAAGATTAAGATTTGTTGTTATTTATTTGATGACCGGTCTGGTTGGAAGCGTGTTATCAGAGGCAATTAATTTTATGACTTCAAAAAATGTAGTATCTGCAGGAGCTTCCGGTGCTATTTACGGCATTCAGGGAGCATTAATGATACTTGTATTTCGATATCGTGATACAAATAAATCAAAGATTTTTAGGATAGTGTTAATGTTACTGTTTTTGATCATGATAGGAAGAACCACCGAAAATGTGGATAATTATGCACATTTAGGAGGATTTATATCAGGAGTTATATGTGGACAACTATTTATTATGGGAGATCAGATGGAGGTAAAACGGAAAGAATAGAATGATTGATATCAATCAAAATAATGATTGAATTTGGGGCTGTTGCAAAAAAAGTAATTTCATGTATAGTTCGTTGATTGATAAAACGAATACTGTG
Source organism: uncultured Lachnospiraceae bacterium (assembly GCA_902773095.1). Lineage (GTDB taxonomy): Bacteria > Bacillota > Clostridia > Lachnospirales > Lachnospiraceae > Bovifimicola. The sequence continues at coordinate 2,165 of CACYDA010000122.1, forward strand.
TCATATCAGATATACTGAATGCAATAAATGCAACAATTGCAACAGTCCCCAATAACTATTTTATAGGAAGCTCGATGGTAAAAGTAGTTCCATTTTCAGGTGTGGAAGTCACATTGATTGTTCCTTTATGTGCTTCAATAATCTTTTTGGATATGGAAAGACCTAAACCATTTCCACTTTTCGCATAGGTAACTAGTGGTGAAAAAATTGTTTCTATGTGTTCTGGTGGAATTCCGCAACCATTATCTTTTATCATGATTTGGATTTTTTCTGAATTTTTATCATATTCAAGTGATATATGTATATATGGAGAAGGAATTCCTTCTAAAGCTTCAAAGGAATTTTTAATAATATTGATAAATACTTGACGAAGTTTAGTTGCATCCGATAAAATAACAGGTATATGATTTGGATTGTTGAAGGATAAACGGATGTTTTTGTTAAGTACGGAAAATGATGATAGGATGCCGTTGATCATTTCTGATACATCTGTTGGAGATGGAGATAAGAGATTCCCACCATTATTATATACAGATATTTCTGACATAAACGTGATTAAGTAATGCATATCTTCCATAGTTGAATTCCAATATTTGAAATTTTTAACATCAGGATGACTTGATTCAATGATTTGCAGTGATGAATTGATTAGTGTTAACGCATTATTAATTTCGTGAGTCATTTTTCGCATCGTTAATGTGTTTTCATTTTCGATATATTCGACCAAATTTTTAATGTCAGGATTATTATGAATTAATTCATAATAGACCGGATTTGATAAAGCATTAGTAAACATGATGAAACATCTCCTTAATTCAAAATAACATAGATAGTCTATCATTTATGGGAAAAAAGTCAATTAAAATCGATATACATAATTCGACAAAAATACTTGAAAAATGTTGAAAAATATAGAATGATATGAATCATATTTTTCTATATATGAATGATATTATTAAAAGTGCATAAGCACGGAAAAGAGGTAAAAAGGTGAAAGATAATTGTATTTTTTGTAAGATTGCAAATGGGCAGATTCCGTCACACACATTGTATGAAGATGAAAGATTCAGAGTAATATTCGATTTGGGACCGGCAACAAAAGGACATGCATTGATATTGCCAAAAGAACATTTTGATAATATTTATGAACTTGATGATGAAACTGCATCAAATGCATTTTTGATTGCTAAGAAGATGGCAAGTGCGATGAAGAAAGCATTTGAAGCTGATGGTTTTAATATTATTCAGAACAATGGTGAACCAGCAGGGCAGACAGTATTTCATTTTCATATGCACTTGATTCCAAGATATGAAGGTGATAAAGCAATCGGATTTTGGAAACCAGGTAATATAACAGATGAGGAATTACAGGTACTTGAAGAAAAAGTAAAAAAAGAATTATAATGAATTGTCATATGATAAAAAAGATTCATGAAAAATAAAGAGCTGCTACACGATTGATATATTTTATTGTTTCGTGTAGCAGCTTTTATTCATATTGTCCAGAGTGTCAAAATTAAATCTATCATTTAGTTTTCAATCTAAATGAAAACTGAATGAAAACGGTTTTATTTAGAAATTTCATCGATCAGATCTAAGATGGTAGTAACAGCATCTGTTGTTCCGGCTTCATCCATTGCTGAAATATATTTTTGTCTGTTGTCATATACGGAATTGATAGTGTCAATTAATAATTCATCAGTTAATGCTTCTTCTTCAATCACTTCACTAAAGCCTTGTTTTCTGAATGATTCTGCATTAAGAATCTGATCTCCACGGCTTGCTTTTGCAGATAGAGGGATTAATACATTCGGTTTTTTCAATGCGAGAATTTCACAGATGGCATTAGCGCCTGCTCTGGAAATCACTAAATCTGTCATGGCAAACAAATCTTTCAGTTCATTTTTAATATATTCAAATTGTTTGTAGCCTTTCTTGTCATTTAAGGTATCATCCATTTTTCCTTTTCCACATAAATGAACAATCTGATATTTCTCAAGAAGGACATCAAGAGTATTTCGAACAGCATTATTGACTGCAACAGCACCAAGACTTCCTCCAATGACCATAATGACAGGTTTATCAGAATCAAATCCACACATTTTAAGCCCTGCAAGACTGTCACCTTTTCTTAATTCTTCACGAATAGGCGAACCGGTTAAAATTGCTTTTCCTTTTGGTAAATACTGTGCAGTTTCAGGAAAATTATGGCAGATTTTAGAAGCAGCAGAGATAGAGAGTTTGTTGGCGAGTCCCGGTGTCATATCTGATTCATGTATGATGACAGGAATTTTGTATTTCTTTGCTGCCAGGACAACTGGAACAGAAACAAAGCCACCTTTTGAAAAAACGATATCAGGAGAATATTCTTTCATTATCTTTTTTGCTTCTCCATATCCCTTAATGACTCTAAAAGGATCCGTTAAATTCTTGGCAGATAAATATCTTCTTAGTTTTCCGGAAGATATTCCGGAGTAATCAATTCCGAGTTCTTCAATCAGTTTTTTTTCAATTCCATCATAGGAACCAACATATTTTATTTCATAGTCACGTTCTTTTAGTCCGGGTAAAAGAGCGATGTTTGGGGTGACATGACCGGCAGTTCCACCACCTGTTAGTATTATTTTTTTTGACATTAAAAACCAATCCTTTCGGGTAAAAATGTAAATACATATGTTAGAATGATAAGAATATGTATATGAATCAGAATTATATACATGTATTGAATATCAATGTATTTAAGACTGTGTAGTATTATTGATCAATTGCTGCAATGCTTTCGAAAGCTGGTCAGGACAGGAAGTTCCACGACCATTACAGTCAATTCCTTTTGTCTTGTCAATGACCTCCTGAACCTTCATTCCTTTTACAAGACTGGAAATTCCTTTTGTATTTCCATTACATCCACCGATGAATTGTACATCTTTTATAGTATCACCATCAAGTTCAATATGGATTTCCCTTGAACAGGTGCCACGTGTTTTATAAATCATTATTTTTGCCTCCTTATAGAATATATGCTGATGTTAGGATTAATTATACTATAAAACAGTAATAAGTAAATAGATATTATGTCTAAAAATGTCAACAAAAAAATGAATTATTGTGAATAAAAATATTCAAAAAAAAACCAAGGTATGATAACATTGAGATATGGTAATTATTACTGTTATGAAGGGAAAGGGGTATTAATAATGAGAGAGATTTTATTTAGTTTTATGGAACATAATGGACCGGTTATCATGTTGCTGACATTTTTTTTTATAGGTTTTATTACAAAAGTTATTTTATATTATTTGTATGACATAGAGATTGAAAATGTTGGCAATCTACATCATGCACGGTGGGGAATTTCGTCATATGTTTTATCGGAATATCGGGAAAGATGTGATTCTGACGAAGAGATGAAAAATACAAAAATATTTGTGGATAAAATGATGAATTCGTGGAAAATATTTGGATTTTCCGCCGGAAGAATGGAAAACGTGGCAGAGTTATGTGCATATATATGCATTGCAATTGTGGCTTTTTTTGATATGGTGCTTCTTACGGAAAAGGAAAATGTAGTACATAGCGTTGATACACAAATCAATGTTATGACATGCGTTTATGTGTATACGGCAGTTGGAATCATCTGCTACACAGTGTTAAAGGCATGGGAAAGCATCATTAATTCGACGTATAAGAGAAACTATTTATCAATAGCATTAACAGACTACATCGATAATCAAATGGGAACAATCGATTTGATCAAAGATGAAATGGAGCAATGCAATGATAAAGAGAATATAAAAGAGAATATAAAAGAGAATATAAAAGAGAATA
>CACYDA010000123.1 GCA_902773095.1 uncultured Lachnospiraceae bacterium
GGAAATCCATTATCCAGAGCTGTCAGGAACGACCGGCTGGTATAACTGCAAAACAATGGCTTGCTGAAAATAATATCAGCGATAAATCTTACTATTACTATCTGAGAAAATTTCGTAAAGAAGCATATCTCTCATTAGATTAGGAATCATCTCTGACTCCACTTGTATCCAATCAAAATCAGGTGTCCTTTGCCGAAGTTCCATTCGACATGCCTGAGCAGCAAAAGAACAAGATTCTAGATACTTTGGTAAACCATCCGGTTGCTGTCATCAAAACAGGAGCATCTAATATCGCTATTAGTAGAGATATTCCGGCAGAACTATTAAAAATAATCTTACAGGAGGTTTCTAATGCTTGAGGATTATGCCAGCATTCGCCGTGTGGTACTTGCCTGTGGGACGGTTGATCTTCGCAAAGGAATCGATGGTCTGTCTATGATTATCGGTGACCGTTATGGTCAGAATCCTTTTGAAAAGGGTACCCTGTTTTTATTCTGTGGTAAACGCTCTGACAGAATGAAAGGATTACTCTGGATGGGAACAGGATTCCTACTTTTGTACAAAAGATTTGAGGATGGATCTTTATCCTGGCCTCGCAATACACAAGAAGCAGCCGACCTTACCGAAGAACAGTTTCATCATCTTATGCTTGGATTAAATCCTCTGAATCCGAAAATCAAAGATGTTCATCCCAAACAGACGTATTGATTTTGTGCAAAACAGAGAAAATATAAGCTCCTATTTTGAAAAAAAGATTGTCTTATCAAAGAAAAAATACGGACATAGATGATGTGTTTTTGGTTACTACAGGCATAAAAAACAAATTTTTTTGAACTTTGATAACTCTATATTTCCTTAGCACAACAGGGCTACAGAACCTTTCTGCAAGGTATCAAAATGACGAAGATGCAAACTTGTGGTATTCGCATAATTTTCCGTTTTCTGATATAATAGTTTTTAGAAATATCAAGAGTAAAGACTATGAAACAAAAACATACCATGGAAAAATTAAATAAACTCAGTCATGATGAATGAATTACCATCATTCTCTCAATGCAAGGACAACTAGATGCCTTAAATGAGAACATCGAAAAGCTGATTGAACAGGTGCGTCTTGCAAACAGCTATCGGTTTGGCAGGCATAGTGAAACGCTGCAATCAATAGATGGTCAGCTTTCCTTCTTTTTTGATGAAGCAGATACACTCTATGATGATTCAGTAGAAGAGCCTGCATTTGAAGAGGTAATAAATACTCCTGTCAGAAAGAAAAAATCCAAAGGTCAACGGGAACTCGACTTAAAGAACTTTCCGGAAGATATCATTCCAACCCACACAGTTTCGGTGGAAGAACTGGATGATTTTTATAGAAAAGGTAACTGGTGAAAAATGAATACCGAGACATACAAGAGACTTCGTCATGAACCAGAATCCTGGACCGTTGAAGTTCATACCGTTGATGTATTTGTTGGTACAGATGGCGAGCACCAGGATGAGTTTATGCGTGGAGACCGTCCGAAAGACTTGCTTCGTAATAGCATTGTGACACCATCTCTGTTAGCGTCTATCTTAAACGTCAAGTATGTAAACTCTGCAAGTCTGAATCGAATTGAGCAAGAATTCGAGCGAAATGGCGTGAATATCTCAAGACAGACGATGTCCAACTGGATTATAAACTGTTCACAGAAATATTTTCTTCCTTTTGTGGAACATATGAAAAAGGAACTGTTAAGTTACCCGATTACACAGTGCGATGAAACTCCAACTCAGTTCATTCAGGACAGCACACATCCAAACAGTAAATGTTATATGTGGGTACACCGATCCAGAGAATTATATTCGGAGCATCCAGTTGTGGTCTATGAATACCAGAAAGGACGTGATCATCACATTCCTCTGGAGTTTTATCGTAACTACAAAGGAGTATTGGTAACAGATGGGTTTCAACAGTATCATCTTCTGGATAAAAAACTTCCGGATGTGACCAATGCGAACTGCTGGGCACATGCGCGAAGAGATTTTGCAGATGCTATCAAAGCTGCTGAAAAAAACATCCACAGTCTGTAAAAAATCTGTGGCATATCAGGCACTGGAAAAGATTGCGCTGATTTATCATATCGATGAATCCTTCAAACATTCATCTGCCGAAGAACGACTTCAAAAGCGACAGTACGAAATATGGGGTCAGACCCTCGGAACAAAGTGTAAATAAAATATTAATAAAAAATGAATATTAATAAGGATGTCAGAATATCCTGAAAATATCTTGACATCCTTATCATTTTAATATATAATACGTAAAAACGAATATATTATGAATGTAAAAATTAAATAAACATAGAGGGAAAGATGGTAAAAGAGAAGTGTGTGGTATTCTCATGTGATTTATCCTATTATGTGTAAATTTAATGTTGCAACAATTGAAAAAATAGTTTATCTATAGTAGTATTTAGTTGGGAGTTTTATAACGAAAGTGGGTGCAAGTGATGACAACGGTAGATAATTTAAATACTAAACATGAGCAGGATCTTCAGAGACTGAGAAATTTTCGTCTTTTGGATGATGACTTTATGACTAAGGTTTTTGAAGAAAAAGGATGTGCAGAATTATTACTAAAAATCATGCTTGGTAGAGATGATTTTACGGTGGTAACTACAACTCCACAAAGTGGAATAAAGAATCTTCAAGGGAGGTCAGTGAGATTAGATATTTTGGTTGAAGATGACAAGGGACGATTTTTCAATGTAGAAATACAGAGAAGTGATAAAGGAGCAGACCGCAAAAGAGCAAGATATAATAGTGCTTTGATAGATGCTAATATAACAGAACCAGGTGAAGAATTTCAGAATATCCAAGAATCATTTGTTGTTTTTATTACTGAAAAGGATGTGATTGGTGCGAATTTACCAATCTATCATATTGACCGTGTGATAGCAGAGACGAATGAAAAATTTGATGATGAGGCACATATAA
>CACYDA010000124.1 GCA_902773095.1 uncultured Lachnospiraceae bacterium
CGGACTTCGCCATACACATGCCTCGTTGTTACCGTTTGCAGGTGTATCCATTGCAAGTGTTGCACGAAGATTAGGACATGCAAGTATGACTACCACGCAAAAGACATACTTGCATATTATTCAGGAACTGGAGAATAAAGATGTGGGATTCCATAGATACGTCTTCTCTGTCTTGCAATCTCTTTTTTCAAGGGTTTCAATTCTTTTACTTCACCCCTGTATCGCCATTTTTTGCCTCTTCTTTTGTATATCCGGCAAGTACCGCCATATTTTCAAGATTTCCATATTTGGTTAGAATGTCTTCAAAGGCGGTCAGATTCATTCTTCGAAGCCTTTTCAAATTCTTCGTTTAATGCAGTTACAATCTTTTCCTGCGCCTGCATAATTTCATCAGAATACGGAATATCCTGAAAAACCATTTCGACAAGATTGGTAATGCGTTCGTCCGATTGAACAATCTTATCTTTCTCTGTTTTTTTCATAGTCTGAATTTCTTTTCGTAAAAGTTTTATGGAGCGATTATAGCATATTGATATAAAAAAACATTTGATTTATTCGGAAAGAGATTCCCATTTAGCGTATAATGCATCAAGTTCCTCGTTGATGGTTTCTATTTCTTTTGAAATTTTCATCAGTTCACTAACATTGGAAGCGATTTCCGGTTTGTTCATTTCTTCGGAAAGAACAGACGATTTTTCTTCCAGTTCTGTAATACGTGCTTCCGTCTTTTTTAAATCATTTTCGCGTTTTCTTACCTTTGCCTGTTCTTCTTTCATGGATTTCCAGTCAAGTTTGCTTTCGGATTCTTTCTTTTCAGCAGAAGCAAACTGAGAAACAGGGGCAGCAAAAATCGTAGTCAGTTCATCACGTTTTTCAAGGTAATAGTCAAAATTGCCAAGGTAATTAACCATTTTTTGATTGACCAGTTCCAGGAGCCTTGTGGCTGTTTTATTAATAAAATATCTGTCATGTGAAACATATAAAATGGTTCCATCATAGTTATTAATTGCATTTTCAAGAATCTCTTTCGAGGTAATATCTAAATGGTTTGTCGGTTCATCGAGGATGAGAAAATTGGCATTAGAAAGCATCAGCTTTGCAAGGGATACACGACCGCGTTCACCACCGCTTAATTCCCTGATATATTTAAATACATCATCACCGGTAAAGAGAAAAGCAGCGAGGACATTACGGATTTCTGTATTCGTCATTTCAGGGTAAGTATCAGAAATCTCCTCAAACAAGGTCTTATCCATGTTCAGAACATGGTGTTCCTGATCATAGTATCCGATTTCTACATTGGAACCCAGTTTCAACTCACCGGTATCAGGAGAGACAAGTCCGTTAATGATTTTGAGGATTGTTGTTTTACCGGTTCCGTTATTGCCAATAATTCCAACTTTTTCGCCGCGCCTGATCTCAAAATGAAGGTCAGTAAAAAGCGTATTGGAGTCAAAAGATTTCGATAATTCATTTACCGATAGTACATCATTTCCACTGACCTTTCGCGGTGTCAGTTTCAGATGCATTTTGTCATCAATAAATTTTGGCTTTTCAATTACTTCTATTTTTTCTAATTGTTTTTCACGGCTTTCTGCACGTCGAATCGATTTTTCGCGGTTAAATGATTTTAGTTTTTCAATTACCTGCTCTTGGTGTTTGATTTCACGCTGCTGGTTGTAGTATTGCTTGAGCATGGAATCACGCAGAGCTTCTTTTTTTATTGCATAATCTGAATAATTACCGGAATACGTTGTACATTTGCAATCTTCGATTTCAATGACCTTAGTGACAATTTTGTCAAGAAAATACCGGTCATGGGAAATGACAATGACAGCTCCTTTATAATTGGAGAGAAAGGTTTCAAGCCAGGCAATTGAGTTTAAATCAAGATGGTTCGTCGGTTCATCCAAAAGAATAATATCAGGATTTGACAAAAGAATACGGCTTAAAAAGACGCGGGTTTTTTGTCCGCCGGATAAAGTTTCGATTTTTCTGTCGAAATCTTCTTCACGAAAACCGAGACCCTTTAATACACCGGTAATTTCACTTTTATAGGCATATCCGTTATTCAATTCGAAATTGTGTGTAAGTCTGGAATAAGTTTCCAGTCTTTCCTCAAGTTCATTTCCGCTTAATTCCTTAATCTCCATCTCAAGTTCGCGGATTCTGTTTTCCATCGCTATTAGCTCTTTTTTAACAGTCAGCATTTCTTCGTAAATTGTATTTTGAAGGGTAACATCAGGGTGCTGTGACAGATAAGCAAGAGTCTTGTCTTTCGAAATTGTCACAAGTCCATCATCAGCACTAATTTCCCCGGTAATAATCTTAAAAAAAGTTGATTTACCTGCTCCGTTCATACCGACAATAGCCGCTTTTTCATGGTCTTCTATGTGAAATGAGCAGCTGCTTAAAATTACTTTGCTGTCAAACGATTTGCTTATATTGTTACATGATAAAATCATAATTCCACCGATTTGTATATCACTTTATATTGCAACATAGCAACCTGAATCAATGCGATTTGCAATATAATTCGAATAATATCCTTTCCTTAATATAAAATAGAATTATAAACGAAAACACAATGATAGGCAAGAAAAAAATGCCATAATGAAAACATTGTTTAATTTTTGACAAATATATGATATAATTTGCAATGAGGTGTCATGCCAAAGGCATGACGGAGTCCTGATTGCCTGCAATGAGGTGTCAAATGTGCCGAGGTGTCGAGCAAAGCGAGACGGAGTCCTGGGCACACAGCCAAAGGCATGACGGAGTCCTGATTGCATTCTGCGAAGCAGAAATAATTTGCGAAGCAAATTAAATGAGGAAAAGAAAATCAATTCCAAATATGGAGGAATATCAATGAATAAAGACAGTATTTCCAGAGCTGTAGTGAAAAGACTGCCACGATACCACAGATATCTTGGTGAGTTGATGGAATCGGGAGTGGAAAGAATATCATCAGGTGATCTGAGTCAGAGAATGAATGTGACAGCATCACAGATCAGACAGGATTTGAATAATTTTGGAGGATTTGGACAGCAGGGATATGGATATAATGTTGAATACCTGTATACGGAAATTGGAAAAATACTTGGTGTAGACAAAAAACATGGCATGATCGTCATCGGTGCCGGGAATTTAGGTCAGGCCATTGCGAATTATACAAATTTTGAAAAGAGAGGATTTGTAGTCAAAGGTCTGTTTGATAAAAATGAAGCGTTATTTGGTAAGAAAGTGCGAGAAATCGAAGTTCTTCCCATGACTCAATTAAAAGAATTTATCGCAGACAATAATATTGAAATTGCGGCATTAACATTGCCAAAACATGAGGCAGTAAAAGTGGCAGAAGAGATTGTGGGGTATGGGATAAAAGCGATATGGAATTTTGCTCATACAGATTTGCAGCTACCTAAAGAAATCGTTATTGAAAATGTGCATTTATCTGAGAGTCTTATGCGTCTGTCTTATAATCTTACAAGAAATAACAGATAGCAGCATTGTTTGAGAATTGTAGAAAAAGAGGATTATTTAAAAAGTAGATCAGAAAGGTAGATCAGAAAGGTAGAGCAAAGAACGGTAATATATGATTGTAGGTATTGGAAATGATGTTGTAGAAATAGGCAGATTTGAATCTTTTTCTGAAAATGAGCGATTCATTGAGAAATATTTCACACAAAAAGAAATAGAGTCAGGGAATCAGAGAGGAAAGAGAAAAAATGCTTTCCTGGCAGCTAATTTTTCGGTAAAAGAATCCGTATCAAAAGTATTTGGAACAGGGATCACAGGGTTTTCTCTTATTGAGATTGAAGTACTAAGAGATGACAATGGTAAACCATATGTGAATCTATATGGAAAAGCAAAAGAGATTGCAGACGGTCTGAATATAAAAAAAATGCATGTAAGCATAACAGATACAGATGATCTGGTGATAACTATGGCGGTAGGTGAGGATTAATGGAATATTTATTAACAGGAAAAGCAGCAAAGTCAGTAGATGAATTTTGCATACAGGAAATTGGTATTCCATCTTTGGTATTGATGGAACGAGCGGCATATGCAGTGGCAAAGAATGTTGATGAAGTCATCAAAATACAGGATGAATCCGGAAGAAAAACAGAAATCGTCATCGTATGCGGTATTGGAAATAATGGCGCTGATGGAATAGCAGCAGCGAGAATGTTAAAGGAGATGGGATATCCTTGCAGGATTTGTATTGTAGGAGATCCGGGAAAAGGAACGGAAGAATTGAAAGTCCAGTATCAAATTGTCAACAATCTTCGTATTGATGTAAAAGTGTGTGATACAAAGGCTAAAGTAGATAGTTATTCATTTTCAGATAATAATATGGAAGAAGTTATGATAGTAGATGCACTTTTTGGAATAGGATTGTCCAGAAATATAGAAGGAATCTGTTATCAGATGGTAAATAAGATCAATGAACAGAAAAGTTTCGTGTTATCTGTTGATATTGCAAGCGGACTGAATTCTGCAAATGGTAAAGTAATGGGTATAGCAGTCAATTCGGATATGACAGTTACTTTTGGAAAGATGAAGGCAGGACATCTTTTGTGTGACGGACGTGAATATAGTGGCAGAGTACAGATCGAGGATGTTGGTTTTGTAAAAAAAGCATATAACAAAGTATTGGATGAAATGAAAGATGATGTC
>CACYDA010000125.1 GCA_902773095.1 uncultured Lachnospiraceae bacterium
AGGAAAAGGTTTTCCGGATGTCTATGATTTGGCTGCGGATAAGATGCACGTAAACAGAAAGCATTGTGTAGTGTTTGAAGATATCAGGGAAGGATTGATTGGTGCAAAAGCCGGCGGATACAAAGCAGTCGGTGTATATGATGAGAGAGCAAAGGAGCAGGTGGAAGATCTGAAGGGATTAAGTGATATGTTTATTTATGATTTTAATGAGTGTATATGTTAGAAAAACAAAATTTTGAGAAAGGATATGCCGTTTGGTATAAGAGTATTATGAGAGAATATTACACACAAATGGAAGCTGCAAAAAAAGGAATTGTCACTCCTCAGATGGAGACAGTTGCCAAAAAAGAAAATTGGGATATCAAAGAATTGATGTCTTTTATGGCAGAGGGAAAGATTGTGATTCCAGCAAATGTCAATCACAAATCACTCTCGGCTGAGGGAATCGGAAAAGGGTTAAGAACGAAAATTAATGTGAATCTGGGTATTTCAGGTGATAAAAAAGATTATGAGCTCGAAATGAAGAAAGTGAAAATGGCAATTGATTTCGGTGCGGAATCCATCATGGATCTTAGTAATTATGGAAAGACGAATCGATTCAGGACACAGCTGATTGAAATGTCACCTGCCATGATCGGTACGGTTCCAATGTATGATGCGATTGGATATCTTGATAAAGATTTGCTTGAAATAACAGCACAGGATTTTTTGAAAGTTGTGGAGGCACATGCAAAGGAAGGTGTGGATTTTCAGACGATTCATGCGGGAATTAACCGACATGCCATAGAGTCGTTTAAGAGAGAAGGAAGACTGATGAACATTGTTTCAAGGGGTGGTTCCCTCTTATTTGCATGGATGGAGATGACAGGAAATGAAAACCCGTTTTTTGAGTACTATGATGATGTCCTTGAAATATTAAGGGAATATGATGTGACGATCAGTCTTGGAGATGCGCTTAGACCGGGATGTATCAAAGACAGCACCGATGCCGGACAGATTGCAGAGCTGATTGAACTGGGAAATCTGACAAAACGCGCATGGGAAAAAGATGTTCAGGTGATGGTGGAAGGACCGGGACATATGGCAATGAATGAGATTGCTGCCAATATGACGATTCAAAAGAGAATCTGTCATGATGCACCATTTTATGTACTGGGACCTCTTGTAACGGATATAGCACCGGGATATGATCATATTACATCCGCAATCGGTGGGGCCATTGCAGCTTCAAACGGAGCGGACTTTTTGTGTTATGTAACTCCGGCAGAACATTTAAGACTTCCGGATGAAGATGATGTGAAGGAAGGGATTATTGCCTCTAAGATTGCTGCACATGCAGCTGATCTTGCAAAAGGAATCAAAGGAGCCAGAGAGATTGACAATAAGATGAGTGCTGCAAGACATAGGCTGGACTGGGAAGAAATGTTTCGTTATGCCATTGATCCTGAAAAGGCCAGACGTTATTACAACAGCGTACCAATTGAAGAGAGACACACATGTTCTATGTGCGGAAAAATGTGTGCTGTGAGAACAACAAACAAAATACTGGCAGGAGAAAAAGTAGAATTCTGTACAGAAAAGTAGAAAAATTGCAGAAAAATATGATATGATGGAAAGTGATGTCAGGGTAAGAAGTGATGTCGAGGTAAGAAGTGAATAGAAAAGAATAGGAATGAAAAAGGTGCTATTGTGAAAAAGTTTATCAGTGAAATTAATAAAAAAATCAATTTAGAGATGAATCTTCCGGCGTATGCAGAGTATATGATGAATCTGTATAACAGACGCGCGGCAGTGGAATTTGCAATGGATTATTATACTTATCAGGGGATGTTCAAGGAACAGGCAGTCAATGATACTCTTTTAGCTGCTACAAAGCAGTTGAATGAAATCATTCGGGAATATATTATGGAACCTGCGATGGATCAAAAAAGAGAAACAGGAATTAATAAGATAGACACACTCCGAAATAATGTGTATAATAGAGTGGAGGTTCTTACTGCTTTTGCAGATATCTTTGCCAGATATGAATATGTCACGAACAGATGTGAATACTTATTTAGAGAACCTGATGTGAATAAAAAATATAATGATGAAGATTTTACAAGAGAGATTATGCAGTATATTTTTGCGGATGAAGATAATGCGGCAATCAATTCGAAAATTAGCGAGATGATCGGTGAGCTGCCTCTCAGAATGACAAAGAATAAATTCTTTGAAATACTAAGTGATGGGATGAGTGTCTATTCCAAAACGGATCAGGTAACAATTGATGATTTTCTATACGACATTAGAACGTCATCCATGTTAGAACTTCCAAAAGACATGGAGCAATATCGTGATTTATATGAAATATATAGAGAAGTTAAAAATGTTAATTTTTCAGAAATTGATGAACAGACATTTCTCGATACTGAGAGCAAACTGAGATTTGCAGGAGATTTTATTGAAAAAGAAACCAATATTTATATGATGCTTGCCGGTCTCATTAATAAGGCTTATGTGATGATGATTGCTTTGCCATACGCTGATAACACAACCGATGAAATGAAGAATGCCATTAGTATTATTGCCAAAATTAATGAAAACTTTTATCATAATGAGGATATGACACTGGAAGAAGAGATTACTGAAAGGTTTATCTTTATGGAAGGTATCCCTGAAGAATTACAGGGGATTATTCAGTCAGTGGAGTATGTTCTTGATCATATCAGAAGTGATTATACAGATGTTGTGAAAAATATCATGGCAGATAAAATGTATCAGGGACTGTTTATATGTGAAAAATTGATGTCAGATAGTTTATTTATTGATCTTGCAGGTGAATATCAAATATTCGATGAAAAAGATGTCCAAAAACCTGACGATGATATGGACGATATTGAAAAATATCTGAATCAGAAAAGAGACAATCTGATTGCAGAATTGATGGAATTTTTTAAAAACAATCAAAAACAGGTGAACCGTTCGGTGATGTCATTGATTTTGTCAAGATTACCGGTATTTTTTAATAACATTACAGAAATTCAAGATTATATTTACTATTCTTTATCTAATTGTACAAACAAAGCTGAAAAAGCGGCATGTATCGAAATTCTGAAGAGTCTGATGGAAGGATAATAAGTAGCTTCTTACTTGCAGGCATGATGAAACTGCTTATTGATCTTACTGGCCTGTGAATAGTAACGCAGGTGTTCCTAAAATTAAAAATAGAATTGAGGTTTATGGTATGAAATGGTATAATAATCTTTATGTTGGAGAAAATGCTAAGAAGAGAAAACATAAAATTATCATGCGTACAAAGTTAAACAAACCACAGATTGGGACATATCTGATTACTTTGCCGCTAAATGACAAGAACTCACTGGAGATTTATCCGTCTTATATATTAATGCAGAAGCATTACAGAAAACAGAACATGATGGTTGTTGGTATTGGTCTTGGCAGGGATGAAGCATTTCTTGTCATGCAGGATATTATCATGGATTGTTATCAAAAAACGGGTCAGTTTCTTGTTAGAAAGATGGTAGATGATGAATTATAGTATGAAAGTAAGGAAGTAAATACATGTTACATATTTTGCTTACAATTTTAAAAATAATAGGAATATTATTGCTTGTGATCATAGGGCTGGTTTTGCTAATATTAGCATGTGTTTTATTTGTTCCTATAAGGTATGGCGCTTTTATTAAATGTAGTGAAAGTAGTGGAAAAGACCTGAGTGTCAGGTTGAAAGTAACATATCTTTTGCATATCATAAGCCTAAGTATTGTTTATAAAGATAAAGTAATTGACAAAGAACTGAAAATTTTTGGTTTTCGGACAAATCTGTTAAACAGAGGGAAAGAAAAAGACGACAGCCATTCGGATCAAGGTGACAGTAATTCCGGTCAAAAAGAAGGTCCATCCGGGAAAATTGCGAATTTGAGAAAAAAACTTGATGTGAGAAAAAAAGAAGAAGATGATCAAATTGAAATCGTAGAAAGCAATTTCTTAGATAGGACGAGCGGTTGGTCTGGTGATGGTGTCACGCCTCATCATGAAGAAAATACTGTTCATGAAGAAAATATTGCTCATGAAGATAGTACTGCAGATGAAGAAAACAATGCTCATGAAGACGATTCACATAAAGAAAATTTGTTTGTGAGGGTAAAAAACAAAATAATACAAATTATTCACAAAATTAAATATCAATTTCACAACATTTGTGGTAAAATAAAGAACGTGAGAGAGAGTATTGGAAACTTAAGAGAAAAAGCTCACAAACTAAAGAAAAAAGCAGACAGCTACAAAGAGTTTCTCACACATGACAATACGAAGCTTACGCTTGCTTTTGTCAAAGGTGAATTGGTAAAAGTTCTTAAACATATCCGTCCGAAAAAAGTCAAAGGTTTTATTCGATTTGGACTCGGCGATGCCTATAACACAGGCAGAGTTCTTGGAATAATCTACGCTGTGTTAAGAGGAGGAAGAAAGAATTTTAATATTTATGCAGATTTTGACAATAAGGTTTTGGAAACAGATATTGAGATCAAAGGAAGAATGCAGATTTACTATTTTGTATTCATTGCTGTCAGAATCTATCTGAATGAAGAGTTTAAGAAACTGCTTCAAAGAAAAAAAGAATTGGATTCGAAAAAGATTTAGTTTTCATGATGAAACTGAAAAAAATAAACATAATAATAAAGAAAAGAAAGGAAAAAATGCAGGATTGCATAGGTTAAAACATGGCAGAGAATAAGAATACATTCGACAATACGGTTGAATCATTATTTAAGGGAATGGAAAGTTTTGTTACGACGAAGACAGTTGTTGGTGATGCAATATCCATTGATGGAACAATTGTTTTACCGCTTGTAGATGTATCGTTTGGCGTTGCGGCTGGAGCAGCCAATGATGAAAAGAAGAATAATGGCGGTGGCGGTATGGGTGGAAAGATGTCACCTAGTGCTGTGCTTGTTATTAAAGATGGTGTTCCAAAACTTGTCAATATTAAGGAGCAGGATGGTATGACAAAGATTTTAGATATGGTTCCCGGCTTGATTGATAAGTTTACAAAGAAAGATTCAGAAGAGAGTTCAAATTCGGATGAAGAACAGGAAATTTCTGTAGATAACTAGGATAATTGAAACGATGAATGGTAAAATCGCAAGTTACGGCATATGATATACAAAGAATAATTTGGAGTATTGTATGCGCAGAATTTGCGGTTTTATTTTGTTTTGGGTGGCAATTGGAATTGCAATAGGCTTATATTTAGGCGTAAGTTTCTGTTCAATTCTTTTTATATTTGTATGTATTATTTTAGGATACAATTTATTTTGTAATTGAGTACATTTTGTGG
>CACYDA010000126.1 GCA_902773095.1 uncultured Lachnospiraceae bacterium
ACTAGCCTTGGAGTCGCCTCCACCGGACGTTATCCGGCATCCTGCCCTGCGAAGCCCGGACTTTCCTCATATGCTTCCTTTCGAAACTGCATCTGCGATTATCCGTCCTACTCAACTAATGGTATGTTACCACTAATCGGAATTTTTGTAAATAACCTTTGCGTTTTTTTTACATTTTTCGACGAACAAGGTTGCTATTCACAGCCAACCATTTAAACATTAAAACAGCTTCCTCCAACAAACTCACGCACAAGAGAATTTGTCGGAATGCTTTCTGTATTCACTCCCAAAAAATAGTCAAGAAATTTAAGCAATCTTTTAGCTTCTATATATTCCGGACAGTCTTTGTCAATCCCAAAGAGCAGAGGCTCTGCAAACTGTTTTAATACAGCAAGTTCATAGATCAACGCGGAATTAAACATAACATCTGCCTCCTCCTGAAATGGGAATATATAGCTTTCTTCCCCATTTCTTACTGACTGCCATCTTGAAATGGTTTCCTTTGCCGTGATTCCTCTGGTCCTTGCATCTCTTACCATTCTCCTGATGAGTCTTCCATCTGTTGTCGATACTCTGTTATGTTCATCAATATTCAACTGCGTCAATGCACTGATATAGATTTTAAACTTACTGTCTTTCGGAAGTGTATAAGAAAGTTTATCATTTAGTCCATGGATTCCTTCAATGACAAGGATATCATCACTACCGAGTGTCAGTGTATTTCCTTTATATTCTCTTTCACCCGTAATAAAATTAAAAGTCGGCATCCTCACGGTTTCCCCCGATGAAAGTGCTGTCATATCCTTATTGAATTGTTCCACATCGATTGCTTCCAGTACCTCGAAATTATAGTTTCCATTTTCATCTCTCGGCGTCATGCTTCTATTCACAAAGTAATTATCAATTGCAATGGGATGCGGCTTAAGACCATTTGCCTTCAACTGTATGCTTAATCGATGGGAAAAACTTGTCTTACCCGATGAGGAAGGCCCGGCAATCATGATGAATTTCTTTCCCCGATCATTTGCAATTGTTGTTGCAATCTCTGAAATCTTTTTTTCCTGCAAAGCCTCTGATACAAGGATAATATCATTGATATTTCCCTTTGCAATTTCTTCATTGAGTGAGCCTACTGTATCAATATTCAGCATTTCTCCCCATCTGTCAGATTCTTTCAGTACCTGAAACAATTTATTCTGTGGTCGAAACGCAGGTACTTCTTCCGGTTTTTCTTTCACAGGCAGCTGCAGAACAAATCCCTCATCATACGGATACAGATCAAAATACCTGACATATCCCGTACTAGGCACCATATATCCATAAAAATAATCTTCAAACCCTTTTACGCTATAGATATTTACTTTTGATGCCCTTCTGAATTTAAACAGTTTTTCCTTGTCGTGCATCTTATGTCTTTTGAACAGATTTACTGCTCCTGTTGTGCTGATTGTTCTCTTATTAATCGAAACATTTTCGCTTACAATCAGCTTCATTTTATCTTTCACTGTATTCAATAGTTCTTCATTCAATGTAAGATTCCCATCAATCGTGCAATAATAACCTTTACTTAAGGAATATCTCACACTGATTTTCTCAATATTTTTTCTTCCCACAACATCATAAAACGCTTTCAGCATAATGAGTGTCGCACTTCTCTTGTATGCATCAATTCCCGGTGATGTCTTTACCGTCAGAAAATCAATCTCACAGTCTGAAGTTACTTTTTTAAAAAGCTCTGTCAGTTTTCCATTTTTCTTTGCCAAAACAATCTCCGCATCATATTGACCGGCAAAATCTTTTGAAATCTCTAAAAAACTGGTTCCTTCATCATACTGTTTTGTAATCTCTCCCACTTTTACATTACATACTTCTGCCATACAAAAACCTCGCTTTCATCCTTTTAGTATCCCATCCATCTTTTCAACCTCAGTTTTGATCTGTTTGTACCTTTCCCATGTTTTTGAATCATGTTCTGTCTGATTCTCATTAAAATTCTTTAAAATACCCAAATACTTCTCTTTCTTATGCTTCAGAAAATCCATTAAAACCTGATCCCTTCTGTCAATGAGTATCTTTCCGTATTGATTCTCAATAGCAGTATATGCTTCCTGCTGCCCCTTACACGTTTTGATAATCGTATAATACTTCCCCTCATCGACAAGCATCTCTTCATTTACTATCTTATGTCCAATACTTCTGATATATTCCCTCACAACATGAATTTCCGAATGTGGCGAAAGAACAAGTTCCTTTAATCCACTCACCACCTTTTCTCCATTCATCAGAAGGCTTTTCATGAGTTCTCCACCCATTCCGGCAATGACGGCAATATCTGCCTCCCCAAACATCAGTTTTTCAAATCCGTCTGACAGTCTTGTCTCTATCTCATTTTCATAATGACAGTTTTTAATATTTTCCTTCGCTCTGTTTAAGGGGCCTTCATTGATATCCATCGCAATCACATGCTTAGCTAACCCATTTTCAATCAGATAAATAGGAACATATCCATGATCAGTTCCGATATCTGCCACCCGGTATCCGGGCGTGACATTCATTGCCACTCTTTTTAATCTATTCGAAATCTTCATCTTTTTCCTCTTTTTGCCATGACTAATCAGTCAAATAATCTAATCAAGATAATCGCGTAATTTTTTGCTTCTGCTTGGATGCTTTAATTTTCTGAGTGCTTTTGCCTCAATCTGTCTGATTCGTTCTCTTGTTACATCAAAAATCTGTCCCACTTCTTCAAGTGTCCTTGGTTTTCCGTCTTCAAGTCCGAATCTCAGACTCAATACTTTCCTTTCTCTTTCTGTCAAAGTCGT
This sequence comes from uncultured Lachnospiraceae bacterium, assembly GCA_902773095.1. Lineage (GTDB taxonomy): Bacteria > Bacillota > Clostridia > Lachnospirales > Lachnospiraceae > Bovifimicola. The sequence continues at coordinate 2,823 of CACYDA010000126.1, forward strand.
CAAAACATCCACAATCTGCTCTTTTAACATTGTATAGGTTGCTGCATCAGCCGGCAGCAAAATGTTTTCATCCTGAATAAAATCTCCTAAATGGCTGTCGTCTTCTTCTCCAATCGGTGTCTCTAACGACACAGGCTCCTGCGCAATTTTAAGAATTTCTCTCACCTTTTCCACCGGCACGTCCATCTTCTGTGCAATCTCATCCGCAAATGGTTCTCTTCCCAATTCCTGCAAAAGCTGCCTTGATGTTCTTGTCAGTCTGTTGATTGTTTCTACCATATGAACCGGAATTCTGATTGTTCTTGCCTGGTCTGCGATTGCACGTGTGATTGCCTGTCTGATCCACCACGTCGCATAAGTACTGAATTTAAAACCCATTTTATAATCAAATTTATCAACAGCCTTAATAAGACCCAGATTTCCTTCCTGTATCAAGTCCAAAAACTGCAGTCCTCTTCCTACATATTTTTTTGCAATACTGACAACCAGCCTTAAATTCGCTTCTGCCAGTTTTTTCTTTGCATCATCGTCTCCCTGTTCCATTCTCTTTGCAAGCTCAATCTCTTCTTCCAAAGATAACAATGGAATTTTCCCTATTTCTTTGAGATACATTCTGACAGGGTCATCCGTTCCTACCCCATCCGGAATTGACAAATCAATCTGTGCCAGGTCAATATCTTCATTTTCGTCAAATTCCTCTGGTTCGCTAAACTCATCCATTTCTTCCAGTTCACTCTCCGAAACAGGTAAAATCTCTATTTTTTCGCTTTCAAGTCTTTCGAAAATCTTATCTAAAATCTCTGAATCTTTTGCCAATTCCCCAAACACTGCTGTTAAATCTTCGTATCTGACAGTATTCTTATTCTTTTTAGCATCGTTTGTTATATCTTTCATCTTTTTTTCGAAATCAATTCTGCTTTTTTCCATCTAATGCTACCTCCAACTCTTAAAGCTATCAAAGAGAAATCTGTATTTTACTTAATTTTTTCTGCTCTTCCAATATCTTTTGTAATTCTGTAAAATCACTTGCATTTTTAAACCTGTAATCAAGGCTGTTTTTTTTGACTTTCAACACCATTTCATTTAATGCCTTTTCCATTTCATTATGACTCAAACCTTCTGTAAGTGATGTATTAAATATTTCTGCTGCCTTTTTATGATCCTCCTCCTGTGTAAAACGATTTAAAATCTTAGCCGGATTATTATCTCCTGCCTCAAACTGTTCAAACAACAATTTTGCAACGTTATGATAAAATGGGTCAATAAAATCATCTTCGCTAATCAAATGTCTCACTTTTTGATAAATATTGTTATCTTCCACCATCCAGGTAAGAAGCAATTTCTGTGCCTGTTTTACTCCATCCTCTCCTTTTGGTCTCTTTTGCTTCATTTCACGATTTTCCATAGTGCTTGATCCATCGTCATAGGGAGTGGAGCTTTGTGAACCCTTATAATTCAATGCTAAGGTTTTTACTTTCCTTCCAAGACTGTCAACCGGTATCTGAAACTCTTTTGCCACTGCATCCACATAAACATTTCTCTTAAGCTCATCCGGAAACTCAAGGAGTTTTTTTGCCACCTTCTCATAAAACGCTGCTTTTGCGTCCGGATTATTAAAATCGTATTCCTCACGCATCATCCGTGTTTCAAAAATAAAATAACTGATTGCATTGTCAATTCTTTTCTGGTATTCTTCTGCTCCCAGATTTTTGATAAATTCATCCGGGTCTTTATAAGGCACCATATCCAAAACCCTGATTGACACTCCCACCTGTTTTAAAATTGGAATTGCCCGAAGTGCCGCCTTCTTTCCGGCTCCATCACTGTCAAATGTCAGCACCACTTCATCCACATATCGCTTAATCAGCATTGCATGCTGCGATGTAAATGCCGTACCAAGCGCCGCCACAGCATTCGTAAAACCTGCCCGGTGAAGTGCAATCACATCCATATATCCCTCACAGATCAGAAGATATGGCTTTCTTGACAGCCTTGCAAAGTTCATTCCATACAGATTCCGGCTTTTTTCAAAAATTTTGGTCTCTGGGGAATTTAAGTATTTTGGTTCTCCTTCTCCTAATACTCTTCCTCCAAACCCGATCACTTTACTGTTAAGATCAAGGATTGGAAACATGACCCTATTCCAAAACTTATCATAGGTTCCCTTCTCAGAAAACGAAAACAAGCCTGATTCTTTGAGCACCTCATCTGTATAGCCCTGACTTTTCATATATCTGTATAAGTCATCACTCATCTTATTCGAATATCCCAGGCCGAAATGTTTGATTGTCTCCTGATTAAGACCTCTGTTTTCAAAGTATTTTCTTCCTGTTTCCCCTTTTTCACTCATTAACTGATGATGAAAATATACTGCCGCTTTTTTATTAATCTCTAACAGTGTTTCCCTTATCTCGGTTCTTCTTCTGTCTTCTTCAGAATACTCCGCCTGAGGTAAATCAATTCCAGCTCTGTCTGCCAACATCTTTGTTGCCTCTAAAAATGAGTAATTTTCATATCTCATGATAAATGAAATCACATTTCCACCTTCACCACAGCCGAAACAATAATACATTTGTTTCGATGGTGTAACCGAAAATGATGGCGATTTTTCATTATGAAATGGGCATAGACCAAAATAGGTTGTCCCCATTTTTTTTAATTTCACATAAGAAGAAATCACATCTACTATATCGTTACCGGAACGAACTCTTTCTATCAAATCTTCGCTGTAATACATTTTTGTTACCTCAAATTATTTTCTGTTTTATCATCCAATACTATTCTTACGACATCCAAAATGTTGGCACAAACAGTTCTTCAAATTTTCTTACGGAATACTGATCACTCATTCCTGCAATGTAATCACATACAACACGCCCCGCTGTCTCATTTTTCTTTTCAATCAGCCATATGTACTCCTCTGGCATCTCATTTTGATGTTTCAGATAATATTCGTACAAAAACTGTAACATTTTCTTTGCTTTATTTTCTTCTCCTTTTGCAACAGGATTGGAATAGACATGATAAAACATGTATTTTCTTAATTCCTTCATCGCCACTTCAATCTCCTGTGACATGATAATATCCGGCTGCCCCTGACTCTGCCTTACAATATCTAATATCATGGTGTTGAGTCTTTCCTTCTTTGAATGTCCCAATACATTTGTATATTCTTTTGGCAAATCTTCTTCAAGCAATATTTTCCCCCTGATTGCATCATCAATATCATGATTGATATATGCAATTTTGTCAGAAATTCTCACAATCTTCCCTTCCATCGTTGATGGATGTCCGGAGGTCCTGTGATTTACGATTCCATCTCTGACCTCTTTTGTCAGATTGAGTCCCTGTCCTTTCTTCTCCAAAAGTTCAACTACTCTAAGACTCTGCCTATAATGCGCAAATCCTTCCTCACACACTTCATTCAATGCCGACTCACCGGCATGCCCAAATGGTGTATGTCCCAGATCATGCCCCAGTGCAATGGCTTCTGTCAGATCTTCATTCATTCTTAATGCTTTTGCGATTGTCCTTGCAATCTGTGATACTTCTAATGTATGTGTCAATCTGGTTCTATAATGGTCTCCTGCCGGTGCCAGAAACACCTGCGTTTTGTGTTTTAATCTTCGAAACGCCTTACAATGCAGAATCCTGTCTCGATCTCTTTGGTAACATGTTCTGATGTCGCACTCCTTTTCCTCCACATCACGCCCCTTTGAATATCGGCTAAATGATGCATATTCACAAAGAATTGCAAGTTCAATTTCTTCATTTTCATGTCTGATATTCATCAAACCGCCCCCTCTATTGTAGTTTTAAAACGGTCTCAAGTGCAATCTCCATCATATCGGTAAATGACTTCTCCCTTTCAAGTGCAGTTGTAATCCGATCTGAAACAAAAGAATCTGAAATTGTCAGAATACAGGCAGCATTCTTTCCTAATACATTCGCATTATGAAACAGCGCGAAACTCTCCATCTCTACACATATGCACCCTTTTTGTTCATATAATCTCTGATAATATGGTGTCTTGTCCTCACGATAAAATACATCTGATGAATGTACGCACCCTTCAATCATCTCTTTCTTTTGTTCTTTTGCAGTCTCTCTAATGATGGCATTTATCTTTTCTGAAGGATATATGATATCCTTATCATATCCATTCTGTGTTCTTGCAAAACTTGACTCTGAATATGCACTGTCTGCAAGAACAACATCAAACACTTGTGCCTTTTCACAGTAAGACCCTGCTGAGCCGATCCTAATGATATGATCAACGTCATACATGGAATATAACTCATAGGAATAGATTCCAATGGATGGCATCCCCATACCTGAACCCATTACAGATACTTTAGCGCCCTTATAAAAACCGGTATATCCAAACATATTTCTCACATCATTAAATATCACTGTATCTTGAAGATATTTCTCAGCGATAAACTTTGCTCTCAACGGATCACCCGGCATCAGAACTGTCTTTGCAATGTCTCCCTTTTGTGCTTTGTTATGTGGTGTCATGATACACATACCTCCCAATATTTAGTTTTTCATTTCGTTCCTATCTTAGCCGTTCGCAAAGCGGACAGCCATTAGGAAATTCTTTCAAATTTCCTAATAAAGCATAAAAAGGGTAGCTGAGATATTTCTCTTCTACCCTAACTCAATATTCAGTGCGGAAAAAGGGACTTGAACCCTCACGTCGTTGCCAACACTAGATCCTTAGTCTAGCCTGTCTGCCAATTCCAGCATTTCCGCAAGCATTTCTTAATGCGTAAATTATAATATCATACTGTTTTATCATTGTCAACAACTTTTTAAATTTTTTTGTAGATCAGGCATGGATAATATTGACATATTTTTCATTAAGTTTTACTATTAATTCTGTATAAAACTAAAATACGAAAGGATATCACAATATGAGTATCAATATAACAGGCCACACAAGACTGACAGGATTGCTTGGGAGTCCTGTTTCGCACAGTATCTCACCTATGATGCACAATGAGGCTTTTCAACTTCTCGGGTTGGATTATGTTTACCTCTGCTTTGATGTCGACACCACCAATTTAAAAACTGCAATCGACGGAATGAGGGTAATGGGGGTGCGTGGATTTAACTGTACTATGCCTGACAAAAACCTTATGTGTGAACTTGCAGACCGATTAAGTCCTGCCGCTGAAATGATCGGTGCGGTGAATACAGTTGTCAATGACGATGGTGTTCTCACAGGATATAACACCGATGGAATTGGTTACATGAAAGCAGTAAAAGATGCAGGACATGATATCATAGGCAAAAACATGACACTGCTGGGTGCGGGAGGCGCAGCTACATCCCTTTGTGTTCAGGCTGCATTAGACGGAGTGAGCTCCATCAATGTATTCAGCATCAAGGATCAATTCTTTGAAAGAGCCAGAAAAATGGTTGACAATATCAACAAAAACACCAATTGTAAAGCTGCACTTTATGACTTAGCTGATCAAACAGAATTAAACAAAAGTATTGAAAATAGTCATATTCTTACGAATGCAACAAGTGTTGGCATGGCTCCTCACACAGACAGATGCATCATCACTGACGAAAGTGTATTCAGAGAAGATTTAATTGTTTCTGACATTATTTACAATCCGAAGGAAACGAAACTGCTTTCTATGGCAAAAGCACATGGATGTAAAACTTTTAACGGTCTTTATATGCTGCTTTATCAGGGAGCGGAAGCTTTTAAAATCTGGACAGGTCAGGAAATGCCTGTCGAACAAGTAAAAGAAAAATACTTTTCAAATTAATAAACATAGTTCTTTGCAATTGCAGCTTAGGCAGTTAGAAATCAATCCAAGAGATTTCTTATCAAAAAAAAGTAACAGTTGATGGATCATCTAAACGATCCGATCAATTGTTACTTTTTTCTTTTTTATTTCTTATCTTTTTTATATGTGCTTAATACTATTTTTTCAAGATATCTTTTCAGTACAATCTGAATCTCTTCTTTGGGATGGATTGGCTTAACCAGAATAGTGTACATTCCTACTCTGTTTGCACCATACACATCTGTAAAAATCTGATCACCTACAAAAAGTGTATTATTTTTCTTAGTATGCATCAATTCAAATGCCTTCCTATAGCTTTTTCCGAAAGGTTTATGCGCATTAAAAATATATTTTGAACCGACTTGGTTGGCAAATGGCTTCACCCTTGGCTCTTTATTGTTTGAGATCAGACATGTTTGAAATCCGATTTCACGCAATTTCTTAAATAATTGAATCGCTCTTTTGTCAGCCGGTTCGCCATGTGGAACCAATGTATTATCAATATCAAACAGAATCCCCCTGTATCCCATATCATAATATTGCTTAAAATCGATCACATACGTTCCATCTTTCATCTCTGACGGATATAGTCTTTTAAAAATTCTCATCTATTTTCTCCATTAAAACTCATTCGTAATCACTATTCCTATATCACTTAAATCATACAACCATTCAACTGATCTCAATGAACAGCAACTATTTATCAAGCAGTTTTTTAATCTCATCCATAAATGTATTCACATCTTTAAA
>CACYDA010000127.1 GCA_902773095.1 uncultured Lachnospiraceae bacterium
TACAGTACATTAAGGATGGTGTGTATGGGAACGAATTGCAGCAGGCAATGAAAGAAACACCATATGCAGCTATTAATGCAGAAAGAGTTCTCTACATTTGTAAGGATTGCGGACACTGGGAGGTAAGTTATGATGTAACATTATTTGCTCCTAATAATCCTAATAGTATTTCTAAAAAACAAACAGATGAGGAGTGGGGGGAATGTTCCTATTGTAATTCCATGGAGTTGAAACAAGAGTATCATATACTAAAGAAATATGTGCATAAGTGTTGTAAATGTGGAAAGACTATGCACAAAATGTCTGATGGGAAAAAAAAACAATTGCCTTGTCCAAAGTGTAAAACGAAAAACAATGAAGATTCCTTTTTTCGTTGGGATTGATATTCTAATCCTATTAAATTGACAAGGAACATGTCAAAAGAAGAGGAGTAGTGGATTATGGGAAGAACGAAAAGATTAAAATTAATTGATGAATCTGAGATATCCAAGATGGAATACGTAATTCTTCAGTTTATATATACAATCATATGGTGTTACGCCGTGTATGAGCTGCTTCCTGTGATGGTTCCAATCGCATATTATCATTCTTCTATTTCGAGAGCAGTCGTATGTATGAGTATAACAAGTGTATTTGGTATGTTATGTATCTATTGGAATCAGAGATATTATAAGGAAGTGGTGATTGATGCTATTTGTGGAATGGGGGTATATACGACACTGACACTGGGACAGTTTCTTCCGGTTTTCGTTTGGATACTCGTTTCACTGACAATTGTTTTAACGGTAATCGGAGTTATGATGATTGTTCAGATGAAAATAAAGAACAGAAGAATGCGAAAGCGGATTGTGATGCACAGATTGTTAAGATGCTTTCAACTAATCAGGCGTAATGTCAGTATAGCCGCCGGTATTCTGTTGTTTGTGGTGCCTATTTCTTTACATTTTTTTAAGAATGACCGACTGAATCAGGCATATTATGAAATAGCAAATCATGAAAGTGGTACAGAATCAGAATATGTGACTACAGGAGCGGATCTTTTACATGAACACTATGATGATAAGATAGAGGTCGAACAATACTATGGGGATGAGTACCGCTTGTCACAAAATATTGATACCATTAAGTGGATCAGAGACAATGATACATTTCAGACCCTTGATTATGAACAGAAATGTGATGTGATTGAAGCGATTATTTATTGTGAAGCAAGATATTTAGGATTATGCAAGATCAACATTAAGTTTCAAGAAATAAATGATGATGTGTTAGGATATTATTTGCATTCAACAAGGACGATTACTATTAATTCTAAGCCGGTGATGGACGGTACGTTGACAGGAGGAACATCAGAAGAGATTCTGAAAACATGTCTGCATGAAGCAAGACACTGTTACCAACATCTTATTGCTGAAATGTATTTAAGTATAACGCCGGAGCAGAGAAATCTATTTGTATTTAGAAAATATGGTGTTTTGGACTGGATTTCAGACTTTTTGAATTATGTAGATGGTTCAGAGGATTTAGAAGCGTATTTCGAGTATTATAGACAGTCTGTTGAGGACGATGCCAGAGCATATGCAGATGAAGAGAGCGGCTCTTATTATCGGAGTATTGATAAATTGTTAAATACTGGTGGAAATGATAATTAAGAGTTGAAGATATTACGGTGAGAGTGAATCGTTGCTCATCATAAATTGATGAAATGTAGGTGAATAAATGAATGTCATAAATAGAGAGAATCATATTAGAATGATAGATACTCATGCACACTATAATATGAATCCGTATAATGAAAATAGAAAAGAATTGATCATGAAATTGTTCGATAAGGGGATTATAAAAATTGTGATACCTGCTGTGAGTTATGAGTCAAATTTTGATATGAGACAAAAGTTTGTAGATGAGGTGTATCATGACATCATTTACTATGCTGCAGGTGTACATCCCAAATATGTACATAAATGTCAATGGGATGAAAAGAAAGACAGACATATGAGAGAATTTTTACAAGAGGAGGGGACTGTTGCAGTAGGAGAGACGGGACTGGATTATTCCGTTTCTTTTGTGGATGATGAAATGATAAAAATTCAAAAAGAGTATTTCATTAGATCAATTGAATATGCCAATGAGTTTAAGAAACCGGTTATTCTTCACATAAGACCCTATGCCATGAAAGATTCAGCCGGAAAGTTGATCAATATAGATTGTAAAGTATTTTATGATGCCATGGATATTCTAAAAAAATATCCTGCCAGGTATGGCTCGGTGGTACACTGCTACAGTTCGGATACCGGGATGGCAAAAGTTTTACTTGATGCAGGAGTGGATTACTTTGGAATAGGCGGTGCAATTGGTGATAGGGCTTCTGAAGGATTGACTGAAATGATAAAATGGATTCCGTTAGAAAAAATATTAGTGGAGACGGATGCTCCTTACCAAAGATTTTGTCATTCAGACCCACTTCCTGTTACTTCAGAGACGTTGTTTCAGATCGTTGAAAGAATAGCAGAGTTAAAGGAACTGGATTTCAATGAGGTTATGAATAAAACATATAAAAATGCAGTGGATTTTTATCATTGGAAAAATAATCTGGTGTCATCATAATTGGGTCTTTCCTTTATAAAAAAATTGACCGTGTTGACAACAAATGGTAAAATATCAGCAGTGATTTAAATCAGAATACATGAAACAGAAAAGATTGGAGAGTTTATGATTTACAAAACAGTTCTAATGGCAGTGGGAAATACACCAATCATACAGTTAAATAATATGACAGGACCGGATGACGCAGAGGTTCTTGTAAAATATGAGGGAATGAATATCGGAGGCTCTATAAAAACGAGAACTGCCCTTCAAATGATTAACGCAGCAGAGAAAGAAGGAATCTTGAAAAAGGATTCTATTATTGTGGAACCGACTAGTGGTAATCAGGGGATAGGGCTGGCACTTGTCGGAGCAGTCAAAGGGTATCGTGTGATTATCATTATGCCTGATTCGGTAAGTGAGGAGAGAAGGCTTCTGATTCAACAGTATGGTGCACAACTTATTTTAGTGCATGATGATAATAATATTGGAGAATGTATACAAAAATGTATCGAAAAAGCAGCACAAATGCAAAGAGAGGATTCCAGGGTTTTTGTGCCAAATCAGTTTGAAAATAGAGAAAATGTGAATGCACATTTGGAAAATACCGCAAAAGAAATCCTTGCTCAGGTGGATGGTAAGATTGATGGATTTTGTGCAGGAATAGGTACCGGTGGAACGATTACAGGAATAGGAGAAGTGTTAAAGGAGGCAAATCCGGATATTATGATCTGGGCTGCTGAACCTGAACATGCTGCGATCCTATCAGGGGGAGCGATAGGTTCTCATTTGCAAATGGGTATAGGTGATGGGTTAATTCCACCGATTCTTAAACAAGAATTGATATCAGGAATTGAAATCGTGACAGACGAAGAAGCAATCAATACAACAAAGGCTCTTGCAAAGAAAGAAGGTCTTTTATGTGGTATTTCAAGTGGGACAAATGTTTGTGTTGCTTTACGGATGGCAAAGCTCCTTGGTAAAGGAAAACGTGTGATTACGATACTACCGGATACGGGAGAAAGATATTTTAGTACAGAATTATTTGGAAAAGAGGAGGGAGCATTTTGACAGAGAAACAAAATAGATTATCAATATGATCTTACCATATGAGAGAATTACCTATGTGTGGAATAGGGATTTATATAGATTAATGACAGGGATAAAGTCTACCCTTCATCATCAAAATATGATAATGGAAGCAATAGGTCTTTATTTGATTGTGGGAGCTGGATTTCTGTGGTTGGCGGATTCTATTTTCGCAGTAAATTCAAAAGACATCAGTGTAATATGTATACTTGTTACATTAATGGCTCTGTATATTATATTATATTATATTACATACATTTGACCTTATTAAAAGTGATATTGCATTGTTGATAGTGAATACGTTGCTGATTCTGTTGAATTTTGCAATCGTTTTTTTGGTTTGAAGAAATTGAATTTTAACAAAGAGGATGAAAGTGGAACAGGACAATCAGATTAATGTCTGCCTGTTCCATAAAGGATGAAAAGTTGACAAAGCAAAAAGATGACATTGAGTAGCGTAAAGGTCAAAAGATACTTTTTGCGATTGGCATTTTCTACATTTGCATATGCTTTGTAGGAGATAATGCTCGCCATCGACGCAATGAGAGTGCCTAAACCACCAAGATTAACGCCGATGATCAAATCACGATACTGATCTGTAAATTTGGATAATAAAAGAGCTGTTGGCACATTACTGATGATTTGGGAAAGACCTAAGGAAGTGATAATTTCCCTGTGATCAAGTACTTTTTCAATCAATGTGCTGACATCTTCCATTCTTCCTATATTTCCCACAAAGATAAAAAAACCGATAAAAGTCATTAACAATGCATAGTCTGCTTTTAATAGCAGTTTTTTGTCAATCATAAATACACTTAAAAATACAATCATTAAAAAAATTCTGTCATTGAATACTCTGATCACGACAAGCATGGCTGTGAGAAATAAGATAAGATATATCAAAATCTGTTTCCAGTTTCGTATTTCTTCTGTATATGATTTGACACCGACTTCCATCTTTTGTTTCCAATCTGGTATCCAAAGAATGGAAAAACATAACATAACAAACGATGCCAGAGTAAAAGGAAAGGTAACTTTGAGAAAGTCAGTGAGTGATAACTTTGCAATTCCATATAAGTAAAGATTTTGAGGGTTGCCAATCGGAGTAAGCATACTTCCTAAATTCGCGCCAATGGTCTGTAAAACGATAATCGGTATCAATCGTTTTTGCTGATGGCATTTTTCCAATACCATAATGGAGAATGGAACAAATATGATCAGGGCAACATCATTGGTAATCAGCATGGCGCTAAAAAATGGAAAGAGAATTAGAACCAGAAAGAGCTGCCAACCATAAGTAACCTTTTTTAACAGCTTTCCGGCAATCACATCAAAGAGACGGTTTTGTTTCAGACCCTGTATAATGACCATCAGTCCCCAAAGAATTTCCAGTGTCCTAAAATCAATGTCCTGCAGGGACATTTTTTTTGAATTGACAAACAGGATAGAGAGTATTGCCAAAACCCATGAAGTGATCAGAATGGGATCAGGTGATATTTTTTTTATTTTAGATAATATGGAATGTTGCTTTGTATTGTTCATTTTCATTGGTATCCTTACGTTTATGTTTTTATTGTATGAGAGGTGTGCATATCATATCACGGATGGATTTTCGCTTAAATCCATCCGTGAAAATATTAGTGATAAATGGGCTGATTATTCCAAATAGCATGCAGTGAATTCTAAGTCTTCATTTACAACTATTTTAGAGACAAATTCTCCATCTGCCATCCAGCCATCAAACAGATAGCCTTCATTGACAGGATCTTCAATATTGTTCAGATGGAACAGCTCGCCCTCTTCAAATTCAAAATAGAGTGTGTTTTCGCCGTTATTAAATAGACCATCTCCTGCATGGAATGTGACTGTGCAAATCTTCACCCATTCCGCAGTAAGAGTCATATCTCTGGTTAATCGTATATATTCAACAGGCTCACCGTCTGCCAACCATCCTACAAAACGGTACCCTTCTCTTGTCGGTTCTTCCATCCAATCCATATCCATGGTACGCTCGTTTTCTAAGTGAAGAGTTCTTGTAGATGAACCATCTGCGAAAAATCCTTCGCCGGCCACAAAGGTAATAGATGGCATCTGTTCCCAGATGGCATAGAATGTTTTTGAACCTGAAAGGATTGTATCCCATTCAGATGATGCGACGGATGCATTTGGATCTTCTGACCAACCAAGGAACAGATATCCTTCTCGTTCTGGCCATTCATACGCAACATGGTAATTGCCTATACCAATATTTTCTATCTGCTCTGTTTCAAGCTGTCTGTCACCACGGTTAAAATAGCCTCCGTTTGCGTGGTAGGTGATAACAGGACTTTCTGTCCAAACGGCATACAGCACTACATCATCTGCAGGTTGAAATACTTCATCCGGATTCCAAACAGGTGTGAGAGGATTATCTTTTTGTGATTCGTCACTTGTCCATCCAAGAAATTCATAGCCATCGCGCTGTGGTCTCCATCCGTCGAGCAAATATTCATCGCCTTCTATCATATCTCTGAAATGGAGGCTTTCTGTTTCACCTTCATTAGGATTGAAACCGTCAAAGAATCCGCCATTGGCATTATAGGAAATGGTAATTCTCTTTGCCCAAACAGCGTAGAATGTATATTCATCACCAGATTCCATTCGAATGGCACGTTCATTTGCAAGATGACCATCTTCATCCATCCAGCCACGGAATTCATACCCTTCGCGGTCAGGCTGCATGAATCTTACATAGTACATGCGGCCGGCTTGTGAATAGTCAGTCATTTTGTTTTGGTTGTCCCATGTTCCGCCATTACCTGAATAAGTTATTACCGCCATTTTGTTCCATACAGCATAAAGGATGAGATTTTCCTGTAATTGTATGATTTGTCCCGGTACATATTCCACAACATTGCTGTTTGGGTTGGTGCTGTATCCTGCAAATACGTAAGGCTCATCATTACAATTTGGCGTCCAACCATCAATGGAATATTCACCGGTCATTTCTTCTCTCACAAAGCTAGTTGTCTCATATTCACCATCTTCATACCAACCCCATCCGCCAAGGTTTGTGATATAAGTAACTGTAACCATTTTCTCCCATTTTGCATAGAAGGTATAATGAATACCATCTTCCAAAACGATTTCTATCGAATCGACAGGATTGCCGTTGATATCCATCCAGCCACGGAATTCATATCCTTCACGTTCAGGCGCTTCCATACCCGGATAATAGATATTACCAACTTTGTCCCAGTGAATGCGAGTGGTTTCACCATTCCAGCTTCCACCATTGGCATTGTAGGTAATGGTTGGCAACTGATGCCATACCGCATAGAGGGTGGTATCCTGTGTCAGATAGATGTTTTCATTTGGCTGATACATGACTTCACCATTTGGTGTGTCAGACCATCCAAGAAATTCATAGGCATCACGGTTTACATACCATCCTTCTACATGATATTCACCATAATGAATATTCTGGGTTTCTGTGGTGACATATTCATCATTTTCATTCGTCCACAGCCAGCCGCCATTACAGTTGTAAGTGACTGTGAGATCTTTTCCCCAGATTGCATAGAAAATAGTGTCTTGCTCTAAATCGCAATCAGAGTCCGGTACAGCTTGCGTATCATTCGGATTGGTGCTCCATCCAAGGAATGTATACCCTTCTCTTTCCGGCCGGTCATGTCCAACGTGATAATCGCCGATTTGCTCATTGAATTGCCTTGATTGGCTGCCATCGTTCCAATATCCGCCATTTGTATCATACGTTACTAAAACAGATTTGCGCCACTTTGCTTGTACGGTAATTGGAGAAGTGAGATTCATTCTTAAGACAGAATCTCCATTAATCATCCAGCCGTCAAATTCATATCCTTCGCGTTCCGGTTCGTGCCAGCCCGGATAATAAGTTCCTTCCGGTATATACTGCACTATGCTATAGAAAGGTTCTTCGTCCCCGAACTGCCAATATCCACCATTGGCATCATAAGTGACTGCAATTGCCGGTTCCCAAATGGCAGTAAAAGTGACATCACTGCTAATTGTCATTCTTTTTACAGTTTTTCCGTTGCAGCTCCATCCTCTAAACAGGTATCCCAAACGACTGGGTTCTTCTGTGCCTACATAGTAAGTTCCCAATTTTTCTTCTGTATGTATCACACTATTACCGGACGAGAACACTCCGCCATTGGCATCATATGTAATTGTGTAACACTCTTCCCATTCAGCTGTCAGAGTGATATCAGAAGAAACCGAAACACGGCGGAGATATTTTCCTTGATACGTCCATCCGAGAAAAACATGTCCCGGCCATACAGGTTCTTCGTTTAGATCAATGTAGAAGACACCGCCATCAAAGGTTTCTGTACGAAGAGAAGCGTTGGACGAAAAGACACCTTCTCCGGCATCGTAGGTAATCGTAAAAGTATGCGTTTCTGAAGAAATCAGAGCACCGGATGCGTCAAATTCGTATTTTGTACCATTGATATACTGTATTCCGGTCTGCATGACACCGGAATTGTTAAAGTAATACTGTTTTTCACCAATCTTTTGCCAGCCGGTCTGCATGGTTCCGTCCTGGTTCAGGTAATACCACTTGTTATTCAGGTTGAGCCAACCGGTCTGCAAGATTCCGTTCTCATCCACTGGATGCAGACTTAACCAATACACCATCTTTATTGAAATAGTACATAGTGTCATTGGCAGCAACCCAACCAGTCTGCATGATACCATCTTCATTAAAGTAATACTGCTTATCACCGAGAGATTGAAGTCCCTTAAGCATCTTCCCGGAATTATTCAGATAATACCAAAAATTATCATATTTGAGCCATCCGGTACACATCACACCGGAACCGTTAAAATAGTATCTTGATTTACCAATCTCTTTCCAACCGGTCTGCATGATGCCATTTTCATCCATATAGTACCAATTGTTGTTTAATTTCATCCAGCCGGTTGCCGGTTCACCATTTTCATAGTAATACCAACTGCCATTATCCTTATACCAGCCGGAAATCGTACCAGTATTTTCAGCATAAACAGTCGGTATATATGAAAAGGTCATAGAAGCACAGCACAGGAGTGCCGCCATTTTTGTAAGACGTTTTTTCATATAAAAGCACCTCCGATTTTTTTATTTACCAGAAAATTCCTCTTGAAAAGGAAGCAGTAAATATATGCTCTTATTATAGCAAATTGCATAATAAAAATCACTATTAAAATGAGGTTTCTATTATAGAAACAAATTTTTTTTCAGCTCATAGTAGTTTAAATTGGGTGCTTATAGTATAATGTTGCATGTGGGGTGATGGTGCCTAGCATAAAAATGAAATTCATAATACCTGATATAGGTAGAGAAGATGTGGCGTATTAAGGAGTAATTTTGAGATGATAACAATTGATAATGAATTAGAAATAAGGAATGATTATCGGAATTTGACCAGGCTTTTAATTGAAAGAGGTATGACCATTACGACAATGGAATCAGCAACTTCAGGTCAGATTGCTTCACTCATTACAGATACAGAAGGTTCATCTGCAGTTTTAAAAGGAGCATTTATTACCTATAGTAATGAGGCTAAAATTATGCAGGGAGTACCAAAAGAAGTATTAGATCAGTATACGGTTTATTCTAAAGAAACAGCAGAAGCAATGGTAAAGGCATGTGTCAAGGCTTATGATGCCAATATAGGAATTGGAGTTACGGGAACTATGGGAAATATTGACCCTTCCAATCCGGAATCATCTGTACCGGGACAAGTTTTTTTTGCAATTGGAATAAATGGTGATATTCGTTCTTACTATATAGAATTAAAACCACAGCAAACGAGACTAGCCTATAAGTTGGCTGTAGCAAAAGAAATCTACAATGAACTAATGAAGAGAATTACATGTGGTTCAGCTTCTGATAGAGAAGTTTCTAAAGATTATTAAAGATACTGGTTCGAAATAATTTTACCAATATAGACTTTTTTAAGAAAAAGTGTTACAATCTTAGCATTTGAAGAAGAGCATGAAAATGATTTTTGAAAAACGGATTGGTTAATGTTGTAATATTGGAGCAAAAAAATAGGATGAAGAGTGAAAAAAGAAGGTTTTTAACAGGTGATTTGACAGGAAAAAGTATGATAATGGATATGTTGATTGGAATTGTGATCGGATTGGTATCAATTCCAATTTCTATGGGCTATGCTTCGGTAGCAGGGCTTCCCGTTGCATACGGATTATATGGAAGTCTGTTACCAATCATTGTTTTTGGACTGTTATCGTCTTCTCCAAGATTTGTATTTGGGGTAGACGCGGCACCGGCTGCGTTAGTAGGAGGAATGCTGGTAAATCTGTCAGTAACCGGAGAGACAGAAGAAGCATTAAAAGTGGTGCAGGTTATTACTTTTTTGGCAGCAATGTGGCTTTTGCTGTTTTTTATCCTAAATGCAAATGGTTTGTTAAAATTCATTTCCCATCCGGTCATGGGAGGGTTTATTACCGGAATCGGTATTACGATTGTTTTAATGCAGGTGCCAAAGCTGTTTGGGGGAAATGCCGGTACGGGAGAACTGGTAGAACTTCTGATCCATATTTATGAGCAGGCAAATGAAGGTGTTCATCTGCTTTCTCTGGGATTAGGATTGTCGTCCATCCTCATTATTTTTCTTGCTAAAAAAGTATTTCCAAAATTTCCAATACAGGTAATTGTTATGTTAGCCGGAGCGGGGCTTACCCGTTTCGGACATATTGAAAGGATGGGAGTGAAAACACTTCCGGCAGTAAAGAGTGGTCTGCCTTCAGTAGTGGTACCGGATTTTTCAGTGTTATCCGGCAGATTTAGCGATATAGTGATTCCAAGTATTTCTATTGCAGTGGTTATTTTTACGGAAACATTGCTTGCTACTTCGAATCTTGCCTTGAAATATGATGATAAAATTGACGGAAAACGCGAAATATTTACTTATAGCATGGGAAATCTTGTGGCAGCCATATTTGGTGTGTGTCCGGTGAATGGCAGTGTTTCGAGAACGGGCATTGCTAACCAGTATGGTGTTAAGAGTCAGGTAATGTCTCTATCGGCAGGAGTTACCATGCTTGGGATTTTGTTGTTTGGAACTGGTTTTATCAAATATCTTCCGGTTCCGGTATTGACCGGAATTGTAGTTTCTGCTTTGATTGGAACTTTTGAATTTGACCTTGCGAAGAAATTGAAAAAAGTAGATAAAGAAGAATATATGATTTTCTATGTTGTGTTATCTGCAGTTCTGATCATGGGCACTGTTTACGGAGTTGTTGTGGGAATTTTGCTGACACAGGTGACATTTATCATAAGACAGTCAAAAGCGAAAACAGCATTTTTGGGCGTGGTAGAAAATGATGAAGGATATCATGATCTGAAAGGAAGTATGGGTGTTTCCATTCCAATCAAAAATGTTGTCATGTATCGTTTTACCGGAGTTTTATTTTATGCGAATATTGAACAGTTTTGTGAAGAGCTGTTTTCAGGAATCGATGATTCAACAAAGGTGGTGGTTATTGATGCCACAGGAATCGGTAGTGTGGACGTCAGTGCTGCCGAGAGACTGGTTTACCTTTATCATAAATTTCAGGAAAAGAATATTGCATTTCATATCGCAGGACATGTTAGTTATGTGAATGACCAGTTATATGATTTTGGAGCAGGAGAATTGATTGAAGAGGGTGTGGTGCGTTCAAGAATTTCACTTGCGCTTAGAGCGGAAGGATTAGACAGACCTTATGAGCTTGCACCGGATTATGTTCCGGTCAGAAAGCCATTTGCGAAGCGCTTTGCAGAATTTTCATGGGCTTATGGTAATCGTTCCGACGAAAGGATGAAGAAACTGGTGCATACTGTGGCAGAAGAAATTGCCAAAGAAGGTGTCATGGATACTGTTAAGCTAAAAGAACAGGCAAAAGCATTGGCAAAGGGATATTGGAATGATGCAGATGAGGCAATGTTTTTAAATGAACTTGAGATGGAATTGGCGATCTTAGTGGAGGAAGGAAAGTTATCTGATGAATATGAAAATAAGATGGAAGAGAATATCTTAGAGAGAGATACTCAGTTGACAAAAAAGATTGGAAAGCAGGGAGAGGAATCCATAGGAAGGCTTGCGAAGTATCGTAAGAAGAGAGAAAAGGCATTTCAGAAGAAACATCCTAAGGCTTATGAGCGATTAATGCAGGAAAGAAAAGAACGTAGGTAGAGGAAAGGAAACAAAAAAACATGAGTTTTTTTACATTGAAAAATGGGTTAAAGTTGTATTATGAAGATCAGGGAAGCGGTCAGCCTGTCATCCTGATGCATGGTTGGACTAGCAGTCATGCAGTCTATTCGAAACCGGTTCAAAGACTTTGCAGGAAAGCGCGATGCATAATCTATGACCATAGAGGACATGGGGGAAGCAAAGAGGCAAATCGGGAAAAAGTGACAATGGAAACACTTGCGAGTGATTTAAATGAATTAATTACAGGATTGTCTCTTTCAAATGTGACTTTGGTGGGATGGTCTATGGGAGCAGGGGTTGCCATGAATTATATTCGTGATTATGGCTGTTCGGCTTTAAAGCAGGTTGTGCTCTGTGATATGTCACCGAAACAGCTCAATGATGCAGAGTGGAAACTGGGGTTATACCGTGGCGAATATACAAAGGTAGAGATGAAAAGGGATGAAAAAAAGAATTTTAGCCATCTGTATCAGTCGTTTGCCATAGGTGCGATGCCAAGGTTAAAAAGGGTACCCGATGTTCTTCTGCAAAAGATTCTCAAAAAGCAATTGAAAAATTGTGATGAAACGGTATTGAAAAGTCTTTCTGCATCAATGAAGATTCAGGATAACCGGGAAGTAATCGGAAAGATTACAGTTCCGATTACATATTTTTATGCTACTCCCGGCTCACTCTTTTCCCCTGAACTGGCAGACTGGTACCGCCGGAATGCCAATATGCCGGTGCGAACGGTTGCTTTCAAAAAGAGCACCCATATGTTTATCATGGAACACCCTGAGCAGTTTGCTAAGGAGTTGGAAAAACTTCTATAAAGAATTGCTGCCATATTATCCCAATTTATGGATTAAAAGGTCGATTGCTTTTTCGGTTTTGACGTACTTAAACCATTTGATATCAGGATTAATCTTAGAATTGGGAACAATCGTGATGGTATCTCCGGGGGTCAATTTGTCATATGCCTTGCGGTGTGTATCATTGTTATCAACCAGTGCATAATCAAAATGAAAGCCGAGTTCTGAATGAATCATGAAAGCAAAGTCTAACATTGTAGCTCCGGTATCAATATATTTGGCTTCTCCTTTGGAAGTAAAGACCTTGATCTTATTTTCTAAACCTTTATTTGCTTCTTCAAAGTTGAAATTGTCTGCATCAATCACATGTCCAAGTTTATAGCGCATATACTGAGTTTCTGTCTTAATAAAGAGTCTGTAGAAGTTGTCCATTGCGTCTTTAAGAACAAAATAGGAGGAATCTCCATATGTCGTATACTTATAGTCCATGATGCAGATTCCGTGCTCCATAAAGACGTTTTCATAGAGTTTAAAGAAAATATCATTAGGTGTCAGGTAGCAAGGGCGGTCCGGTCCGTGAAGAGAACTTTTGTCATCATTAATGACTAATGTAAGATCATACATGGCCATATGATTTTTGTTTAATAATAGTGGGAAGTCTGAGTTGATATTTTCTGCTTCCTCCGTAATTTGACGGTATACACTGATGGATGAGCGGGGGTTGTGGTGAAAATAGGCAACATAATCCAGGTAAGTACGATATTCACTGGGTACATACATGCTTCCGGTTTGAAATACATTGCTAAAAAGTTTCAGAATATTGTCTGTAGTATATGCATTTTCATCACGCATAGTATTGCAAATGGAATTAATGGCATCGTATCGGTCAGAATGTTCTATTTTGAGACAGAGGTCTTCTAACTCGTCAATAATTTGAAAAGCTTCTTCTTTCAGAAGCATAGGGATGATAATTTCTCTTGTATGAAGAGCTTTTTTGATTTTCTTTTCTTCAGGGAAACCGTCAATTGTGTGTAAATTATCAAGTCGGTCAGCTGCTTTGACAAAGAGAGCTTTTTCTGTCATCTTTTCCTTCAATTTAATATCAGACATATGATCGATTTCTTCCTTAGTGAGTCCGGCAGTATTCTTAAGTTCTTGATCAAGCGAAGTGACAGCGTCTACAATTTGTGCAATAGCAGAACCGAATTCTTCTGTGATTTCTTCCAAAGATGTGTTGCAGTCTTCAATACAATCATGAAGAAGTGCGGCGCAAATGACATCGCTATCGAATCCCCATGCAGCAATAAATCTTGCTGCACGGAGACAGTGCATGATATAAGGTTCTCCTGTTTTTCGCTTCTGTCCATCATGCATGGAAAGAGCAAATTCATATGCTATACGCACGATTTTTTTGTTTGCGATTTTATGATTTTTTTTGAATTCTTTTATGATATCATCAATGCAAATGATTGTTTTGCACATATTGAACTCCTCCTTCTGTATTAATCTGCAATTAAATTGGTTATTTGTATACGTTTCTTCTCTTCATATTTTAACAAATGGTACCAGGATGAGTCGTCACGCTCAGAAGCTTTTGCATAACGATCCATATTTTGGGCAATGATTTTTTTGATATGATCTTCAATACAGACCTTAAGCATCAGTTCTTTCTGATAATCCGAAAGCATACTTGTTGCACTGTCAGGTGCAAGATAGGTGTTTTTAAACATGGAAACCAGTTCTTTTATTTCAGCATTTGCTTTAAAAGTTGGATAAGTTAGCAGCAGTTCATGATGAATTTCTTCCGCTGAAAGTGAAAGGGGAAATCTTGAAAAGGCAATGAACTGTGCAGTAGGCATTTTTTCACGTCCCTTTGAACCGGAATTGATCACACCTAAGCCACCGATATAGGAAGGCTTGTTAGTTGGAACGCGGTACAAAACGATTAGGGCTCTGTCAATATTATCATGCTTCAAAGAAATGTATGCGTGTTTTTCACCGAATTCAAAGTCGCCGGAATAGATATTATTGTGAGATAGTTTTTCTTTATATGTGTATACGAAATCCGTTATTTCTTCAATAGAAGATAAGGAATCAAGGTGTTCTTTGATGTTTTCTGCTTCTTTACGGTTGTTAAGGCCAAGAAAAGCGATGCTTTCGAATTTGGACTTATTAAGGTTTGTTTTGACCTCGTGGATATTGATGACACCGTACACTAATGATTCGGTTGGGGTGTTGAAGTCCCTGCCCTTATAGTTGCTGGTATCTAAGTAATAAACAATATAGGTGCCGCAATATTTTTGATACAAGCTCAATTCTACGATTTCCTGAAGCCTGCGCTTCTCATCTTCAAGTGGATCTGTATTCTGAATCGGCTCAATGATTTTTCTGGAGATAAAGTCATCAATGGAAATGTTATATAATTTTTTTAATTTGAATAGGAAGTCAATAGGAGGAAACTGGGTGCCACGAAAATATCTGCAGACAGCAGCTTCACAATATCCTACTTTATGAGCAAGTTCTTTCTGTGTAAGATTATGCTTTGTAATCAGATTTTTAAGATTTGTTGTGACTATTGATTTTAATTCTTCGTCATCTGCGGGGTTTAGGGATGCGAGTGGCACTGTAATACACTCACCGTTTGAGGCATCGCTGCCTGTCACCTTTTTAACAGTTTTTTGGCTTTTTTTGGTAGATGGTGTGGTTTTCATTCATTTTTCCTCCTTTTGTTTTTTAATTGATGGCGTGAAATACCATTATTTTTAGTTTTGGTTAATCGTATAATATGTATTTTAAATAGTCTGTCAATAAATTGCAATAGAAATATTAGTCAATCGGTTAACTAAAATGAAATTGTTTATAGAAAAATGATAAGAAAAATGATGGCTTTTGCAAAAATGGATTGAATTTTTGTATTTCTAATTAAATGTAATTAAACCGAAAAAGGGAAATTCTTAATCTGATCGAAGAAAACAGAGATAAATTTGTCTTACTATTCAATAAATGTAAATTGGTTTTTAAAAATAGAATGAGAGATTGCTATTTGTTTTATTGATTGATAATGGAGACGTGATAGAATAGATAAATAAAGACATGATCAAATAAAAAACGAAGAATTGAAAAATGGAATGGATATAAGAATATTGGAGAACAAAGGAGGTTATGGCATGGCAGTCATTAGCATTGAAGAAAGAATGCAGAAAAAAATAAGGAAAAACCAAAAACATCGGTGGGTCAAAAAGAAAAGATAACATCTGAATATGAAAAAAATCTGGTAAGAATATTAGATAATCTTACGGAGTGTGAAGAGGAAGAACAGGATACGATATTGGATGAATATCTATACCGTTTTTTAGTTCGAATGGAAAAAATAACCCAGAATAAAATACTTGGTTTGACAATAGGAATTCTTGTAAGATTCCTCCTGATATGATACAATTATAAAAGTTATGATGCCAATATGGCATATACAATATATAGTAAATGATTCATAACAATAGGAGGAACAAAAATGGCTTGGTACGACGAGGCAATATTTTATCACATTTATCCGCTGGGATTGACAGGTGCACCGGCACAAAATGAATATGGAGAACCGGTTCACAGGTTGAATACTTTGATTCCGTGGATTGATCATATTAAGGAGATTGGCTGTAATGCATTATATATCGGACCACTTTTTGAATCAGTGGGACATGGATATGAGACGACGGATTATAAAAAATTGGATTCAAGGTTGGGAACAAATGAGGATTTAGTGAATTTTGTGAAAAAATGTCATGAAAAAGGAATAAAAGTAGTATTAGACGGTGTATTTAATCATACAGGACGTGACTTTTTCGCATTTCAGGATATTAAAAAATATAGAGAGAATTCAAGATATACCGGATGGTATCTGAATATCAATTTTTATGGCAATAACGAATATAATGACGGTTTTTCTTATGAAAACTGGGGTGGATACAATCTTTTAGCAAAATTGAATCAGAGAAATTATGAAGTAAAAGATTATATTTGTGATGTAATCAGGTTCTGGGTCAGTGAATTTGATATCGATGGAATCAGACTTGACGCCGCAGATGTGCTTGATTTTGATTATATGAAGGCGATGCGAAGTGTTGCAAATGAGGTGAAGCCGGATTTTTGGCTGATGGGAGAAGTGATTCACGGAGATTACACCAGATGGGTGAATAGTGGAACACTTCATGCAGTCACAAATTATACTCTGCATAAGGCATTCTATTCCGGTCATAATGACCATAACTATTTTGAAATTGCACATACAGTAAAGAGACTTTATGATATGGCTGGTGGTAATATTCTGGGACTAAGGTTGTATAACTTTGTTGATAATCATGATGTGGAGAGGATTTATACAAAGCTGTCTAATAAAGCGCATATGATACCGGTTCATATTCTTCTTTATACGCTTCCGGGTGTGCCGTCTCTTTATTATGGCTCTGAATTTGGTATTGAGGGAAGGAAGGAAAGAGGCTCTGATGCATCATTACGACCGGCACTTCATTTGGAAGATTACAAAAATGCGGTGCAGGATAACATCATTACCAAAGTCATTGCGTCTCTTGGAAAGGTAAGGCAGGACGTGAAGGCGTTGTCTTATGGAGCATACAGAGAGTTATCATTAACCACAAAACAGTATGCATTTTCCAGAAAACTGGATCAGGAAAATGTAATTGTTGCAGTGAATAATGATGACAATGAAGCATGGTTTCATCTGCCTGCCGAAGGAGTAAGTGAATATCTTTGTGTGCTTTCCGGCGATAAAATTAAAGCAGATAACGGAATGATTAATATTTGTATCAAAGCAAATTATGGGGATATTTTACTTCCACTTAACAGTGAAACGAAAGAATATGTACCTGTTAAATATGAAGAGGTGGAGAAGGAAATCAAAAAGGAAGAACAGAAAGTACAAAAAGAAGAAGTAAAATTACCGGATTATGTAAGACCGGGTGTCTCATATGAAGAAATGACAGTAGAAGAATTGCAGCTTTCGATTCTTGATAAAATGAGTAAAAATGGACCTGTGACTGACCAGATGAGGAGAACGGTTTTGGACAATGTTTATCATGATTCACTTGTGAACTGGGTGAAGAGTTTCAGATAAGAAGGAGAGATGCAAATGAATCAAAATTTCAGTAGTATGGTTATTGGTGGCGATTGCCATTGTGGTGAGTATGCTGCAGCCGATGACGGTGAAAGCGGCAGATACGCAAAGTATGATTCAGGCAGAAAATAAGTCTGATATTGAAGAAAAAATTCATAGTTTCTTTGCAGGAATGCAGACGTTATATCCATTTATACCCTGCCGGCGGTGCATGTGGAACCATTGGAGACCTTGCTCTTTTTACAAAAGCATTCCTTAGTGATAGTGCGACATGTCCTTTGTTTGATCAAGCGACTACTTTGGATGAGATGCTCTCTGATTCATTGTATTTTTCAGATGGTAAAACACCGCGATTATGTCACGGTCTTATGACAGAAAAAGTAGGTTTGACAACAATAGGTCATGGTGGCAATACAGAAGGATTTACATCGCTCATTCAATTTGATCCAAAAGAAAAAACAGGTTTTGTTATGATGATCAATAAACAAATGGATAGGATTTATCAATCGGAACTGATGAATGTACTGTACCAACCGGTAGATTTTTCATCCCTTAAAACAGAGAATTTTCATCAGTACGAATTCAGTGGAACTTACAATATTACGGGAGGAACTTTTGAAACGGGTTGTTTTTCTCTTTATCACTTTTTTAACGGTAAATTTGAAGTGAAGAAACAAAATGGAACATATGCCGGCAGTCTGGGTGTAACAGAAGTTGAACAGATATCGGATAACGCCGCCTTGTTCAAATTGATTACCGGCAGTGAAAATCTTGTTTTTCTGAAAACAGATGATAATGGAAAATTTGTTGGTTTTGAAAACGAATGTTTTGACTTTATTAAAATAAGTAGTTTTGAATATTACAGTGGATGGACAGTGTTTATATTGGTGTGTGTGGGTCTGTTACTGATGGTTATTTTGGCGGTAAAGCATTTTGTTAGCATGAAAAAAGATCAATGGCAGGAAGACAGAACTTTTATGAGAATGGAAATCCTCATGAACTTTATGTGATTGATGATGGTGATTTGCATCTGTCTGATGTTGAAAATGAATATGGCAAGTGAACTGGTGCGAATGATTCTTTGTATTTCCATTGCAATTCTTACAGTGGCACTTTGGGCGTTAAATGTTATAAGCTGGATGAAAAAGCCAAAAATCCAGCCTTGTGTAACCTTAATTGTTGAAACACTCTGCAGTACTTTTATTACGGTAGGCGTAATCTACTGGAGACTATTTCAGTTTTGGGGAATGTAGTGCTTTCAGATAACTAGTGTGGCTAACAAAAAGGTAAAAAAGGCAGAATTAGTTAGCCAAGGAAAAGTCAATTCCGTCAGAATGAAGGGAAAGTGGCTAACAAAAAGGCAAAAAAGGCAGAATTAGTTAGCCAATGTGAATCGCGATATAGGCCAATGTGAATCGCAACATAATCCAATGTGAATCTAGACATAAGAATAAGATTATCGTTGAATTTTTTATCTGAAAGAAAAGATGGGCGGACTGATCTTAGTCAGGTGATTCTTGTATATTTGGGGATTGGACGACGGAGCAAAGTGTGTGACTTTTCGGCTGTCCATAATGAATAATCATATAGAAAATAGTTCCGATATGTGGTAAAATAAGAGTAGATTTTTTGCTCTGTTCGAGTTCATATCGGAATTATTTTTTATGTTTTGTGATCCGGTACGGGGAAATTGGAAATTACCGGTGCAAACCAAAGAAATCTAGTGTATCGTAATGGTACGATATACACGGAAAAGAGCAATGCATATATACAAGGAGGTAGCGTATGAAGGTATTTACTACGGATAAGATCCGTAATGTGGTTCTTTTGGGACATGGAGGTTGTGGAAAGACATCACTGGCAGAGGCTATGGCATATTTGGCCGGCTTGACCAAACGTATGGGCAGTGTGGAAAATGGGAATACCATCAGTGATTGCGATAAGGAAGAAATCAAGATGAAAATCTCACTGAAAACATCATTGATTCCGATTCCTTGGGGCGAGTACAAGATCAATCTGTTAGATACTCCTGGCTATTTTGATTTCGTGGGAGAAGCACAAGAGGCTGTATCAGCTGCAGATGCAGCAGTCATTGTGATTTCAGGAAAGAGGGGAATTGAAGTAGGAACAAAGCGTGCATGGGAATTATGTGAGAAGCGGAAACTACCGAGAATGATTTTTGTGACAGAAATGGATGATGATAAGGCAAGTTTTAGAACGGTCGTTCAGAATCTGCAGGAAATGTATGGAAAAAGAATCGCACCGTTTCATCTTCCGATTCGTGAAAATGAGCAGTTTGTAGGATATGTGAATGTAATTCAGCAGAAGGCGAAGCGATGGAATGAAAAAGGAACAGTGGATAAATTTGATGTACCTGATTATTCACAGAATAATCTTTCCATCTGCCGAGATGCATTATTAGAAGCGATTGCGGAAACCAGTGAAGAGTTTATGGAACGTTTCTTTAATGGAGACGAGTTTTCAGAGGATGAAATCAGGCAGGCACTAAGAGTAGGTGTCATGGATGGTTCTATGGTACCTGTGATGATGGGGTCCAATATACAGGCAAGGGGAATGTATACCCTGATGTCAGATATTGTCAAATATTTTCCAAGTCCTGACAAATGCAAATGTGCAGGGATCAATACAGCCAATAATGAAGTATTCGCAGCGGATTATGATTTTTCTAAACCGAAATCAGCATATATATTCAAGACCATTGCCGATCCTTACATAGGAAAGTATTCTCTGATCAAGGTGAATTCCGGGGTAATTAAATCAGATGATCTATTATACAATTATCATAGGGATGCAGATGAAAAGCTGGGAAAAATATACGTCATTTGTGGTAATAAAGTGGAGGAAGTGAAAGAGCTTCATGCAGGTGATATTGGTGCATTGGCAAAGCTGTCAGAAAGTCTGACAACAGATTCCCTATCAACCAGAAAGAATCCTGTGACATATATTCGTGCCAATATTTCCAAACCATATGTTTACAGACGTTATAAGGCAGTGAAAAAGGGGGATGAAGATAAGATTTCACAGGCACTTTCAAAGGTGTTGATGGAAGATTTGACACTTCGAAATGTCAATGACAGTGAGAATGGACAGACACTTCTTTATGGAATCAGTGGACAGCATTTAGAAGTGGTGCAGAATATTCTTTTAGAAAAATATAAAGTTGAAATAGAATTGATGCAGCCAAGAGTGGCATTTAAAGAGACTATCAAAAAGAAAGTAGATGCTGAATATAAATACAAGAAGCAGTCAGGCGGACATGGACAATATGGTCATGTAAAAATTACATTGGAACCATCAGGTGATTTGGATACACCATATCTATTTGAGCAGACTGTTGTAGGTGGTACTGTTCCAAAGAACTATTTCCCGGCAGTGGAAAAGGGAATCGCTGAGTCAGTTAAGTGTGGACCACTTGCAAAATATCCTGTAACAGGAGTGAAGGTTGTATTGTATGATGGAAGTTATCACACGGTGGATTCTTCTGAACTGGCATTTAAAGTGGCAACGGAGCAGGCATTCAAGAAAGGTTTTATGGATGCAAAACCGGTTCTTCTTGAACCAATTGCTTCTTTGAAAGTCGTTGTGCCAATGGAGTATACAGGAGATGTAATGGGTGATTTAAATAAGCGTCGTGCGAGAGTATTGGGAATGAATCCGGTGGATGATGGTTATCAGGAAATACTTGCAGATATTCCGTATCTCGAGCTTTATGAATATGATACAAGACTTCATTCAATGACGAGGGGCAGCGGAATCTTTTCTTATGAATTTGCAAGATATGAGCAGGCAACGCAAGAAGTAGAGCAAAAAGAAATCGAGAAGATGAATGAATCATAAAAAGTATATCACAAGGAGAAAGAATTGTGCAGAAAATTCGTTGTGTAGTGGAAAGAATTACTTATCAAAACCCGGAAAACGGCTATTCCGTATTAAAGTGCAAGGTAAAAGATTATAGTGAATTAGTGACCGTCATTGGTAATTTGGTTGATGCGAATGTGGGTTCTGTTCTCCTTTGTGATGGCAATTGGAAAGTAGATGCAAAATATGGCAGACAGTTCGTAGCAGAAAACTGGGAAGAGACGTTACCTGCTACTGTTTATGGAATGGAAAAATACTTAGGTTCCGGTCTGATTAAAGGAGTTGGTCCGAAATTTGCAAAAAAGATTGTACAAAAGTACGGGAAAGATACATTTGATGTCATAGAAGAAAATGTCAATGCACTTATTGAAATTGACGGAATTGGCAGAAAACGAGTGCAAATGATCGCAGAGTCATGGGAAAAACAAAAAGAAGTAAAAAATGTCATGACTTTTTTGCAGGAACATCAGGTATCAACTTCCTATGCGGCTAAAATATACAGTCAATATGGAAATGAGAGTATCTCTGTTATGAAAAAGAATCCGTATCAACTGGCAGATGACATTTGGGGCATTGGTTTTAAAACAGCAGATCAGATTGCAATGAAGCTGGGATTTTCGAAAGAATCCTATGTGAGATTAAGAAGTGGCCTTATGTATACACTTTCAGAATTATCTGATGAGGGTCATGTGTATGCCAAAAAGTACCAATTGGCAGATGCTGCCTCACAGCTTCTTGAAGCCTCCACAGAAACGGTGATTATGACCATGGACGATATGTTAAAACATGACGATCTGATTGAAGAGAAAAAGCTGTTAAAAATGGATTCAGATGGAAATGTGATTTCTGCGATTTATCTTCCACCATTTTATTTTGCGGAAATCGGTGTGGCAGGAAAATTAAAAAAACTAATAAAATCTCCCGCAGGAGACAATCTATACACAAAGCTAATGGAAGCCCGCAACAAGACTGGTAATATGTCGCTGTCTGTTGATATTCATGCGATTCAGAAAATAACGGGGATGGAATATGATGGGATTCAGGCAGATGCGATCAGAAAGGCGGCTTCTGCTAAAGTAATGGTGTTGACAGGAGGTCCCGGAACAGGAAAGACAACCACAACACATGGAATTATTTCAGCTTTTCAGGCTTATGGATTGAAGATCATTCTTGCGGCGCCAACCGGGCGGGCTGCCAAACGCATGACAGAAGCAACCGGTATTGAGGCAAAGACCATACATAGACTACTCGAGTGCAAACCGCCGGAAGGATACAAAAAAAATGAAGAGAATCCGTTAGAAGGAGATGTTCTGATCGTAGATGAATGTTCTATGATAGATATCATTCTGATGAATTCACTCTTAAAAGCGATACCACCTTCCATGAGACTGATCATGGTAGGTGATATCGACCAGCTTCCATCCGTGGGTGCGGGAAATGTGCTAAGAGATATGATCAATTCGGAAGTATTTACGGTTGTCAGGCTTACAAGAATATTCCGTCAGGCAAAAAGCAGCCGCATTATTATGAATGCACATCGCATTAATGAAGGAAAAATGCCGGATCTCAGTAATGGAAAAGATACAGATTTCTTTTTTATTGAAAATGAAAACCCGGATGCCATTATTCCTGAAATTGTAGATATGGTACAGAGAAAATTACCACATTATTACCATGTGGAATCCTCACAGATTCAAGTATTGACACCGATGCAAAGAGGTGTGTTAGGAGCGACCAATCTCAATCTTTCGTTGCAGGAGGCACTCAATCCTGCTTTACATGATGTTTTCATGAAAGGCAGGGGAAAGGTTACAATGACAAAGGAATGCCTGCGACGAAGTGGTTTTGCATTTCGAGCGAACGACAAGGTGATGCAGATCAAAAACAATTATGACAAAGAAGTATTTAATGGAGACATAGGAATGATAGAGTCTGTCAATGAAGTCGATAAAACGCTGACGGTAAAGTTTGATCAGAAAATTGTTGAATATGATGTTACCGAGTTAGATGAGATTGTCCATGCCTATGCCATCACCATTCACAAATCCCAAGGTTCGGAGTATCCGATTGTGGTGATGCCTGTTCTTATGAATCATTATGTAATGCTGCAAAGAAACCTGATCTATACCGGGATTACGAGAGCAAAGAAGATTTTGGTTGTCATAGGAACAAAGAAGGCGCTCTCTTACGCAGTGAAAAATGTAACAGTGACGGACAGAAATACACTGCTTAAGGAGCGACTGAGCGAGTGAAAGGAAAAATAATGCAGGGAATATGTTTTTTTTGATGTAGATGGGCCGCTGCTTCCCAAAGGAATCAGGAAAATCATAAGAGGTATAAAAATGAGGATTGAATCCCCATTTTTTTTGCAAAAAGGAATTATAAATATCTCGAAAAAAAATATCTGTTGACAAAAATAATCTATAGATTTATAATCAGAAACAATTGAGTTTTAAACCAATTATTCAAATCATATACTATAAGTATATGGGAATCAAAATAGAAAGGAGATACAATGACAAATACATTTATCATGTTACTAGTTTCTGTGTTTATACTAATGGCAGTCTATGTGGTATACATGTTGATTATGAGCTTATGGACGATTGTTGTAGGATTATGTCTGGGATTTCAATTCCTTCAGTTTACTTTCATAGGAATGAGCATTAAGAATGATGCAGGAAAATTATCTTTTCTTGTGGCACCTGCAAGATTGACAGCAGAAACACTGATCGTTAAAAATGATGAAAATGGTAGGGATATCATTCGGTTAAATGTTATTGAAACTGTTTTAACCATCATTACCAGTATTTTAACTGCGTTTATTATGTACAAGAAGTATGGTATGAATAATTATATCAAAAGCATGTTTGTCTGTCTTTTCCTTGTTATTGTTCTGAATGTATATGTAGTATATACGATGCTCAAAGAGGCATTTGGAACGGGAGTCCATCACGATTTATGGGAACATACAATGATTGTAAAAAACAGACTGGTAGCCGGTATGAGGCCGGCAGATTGCGAACCGATGCAGATGGATGACTCGATCACCACACCGACAGCTGACAGGTGTCGATTGTACAATTATTACTATTATCTGGACACAAAGCAATATGATGAGCTGCAGGCTTATATAACCAGATTCATTAATATTATTGGTGATATTAATAATGTGGCACCATCAAGTGTGCCGTATGCCTATGAAATCGTATATTATTACTCGGTGATTCAACCAAATCTGACGATGGCAGAGCATTATTATGCTCTGGTCAGTGCCTGGCTTGAAAAGGATATGGATCTGAACGGAAGAAGAGTATATGCAGCTTATCTTTACGGAACAAATAAACCGCTTTCATCGGTAAAAAGCACAATCAGCCAGGGAATCCAAAGAGCAGGAGAAGATTTAGGCAGGCCAAGTGTGATGAGGAGTTTTGAACTTCAATTATTAAATGAATTAAGAGAAAAAGCAGATAATCAAAATGGAGGCAGCGCGTTATGAGTATGAATGATAAAATATATTTTTTGATGGGAGCCGCTATTGTGATTTTAATCCTTCGTACGAGAATCCGTTTTATGATGAAAGGAACTGTTGTAAGAGCATTTGTAAAGTCGTATGTAGACGATGGAGCGTATTTTCCGATTCTGGAGTTTGACTATGAAGGGCAGACATTGGATATGAAAGGCATGATGGGATACAAACGTCAAAAATATGATATTGGAACAGAATTGGAAGTTTTGTACATACCCGGGGAAACAAAAGGTGTCATGATTGCAAAAGATCGTACAGATTTAATTTATGTGGGAATTGGTTTGGTTTGTATTGTTATCATAGTACTTTCGTTGATATTTAATAAGTAAATGTTGTATATTTGATACATCTTCAGATGTTACTGTTTGTCTTTGAAAACTTTCCAGTAGCCATGAAGATGTATTTTTTTCGTCTGTTTCAGCCTCTTTAACAACATTCATAGTATTCGTAACAGAACTAATGATAGATTTTGAAGATTCAGAATAACCGCAATAAAGCAAAAACAAATTGATATATTGCTCATAATTATGTATAATATGCGGTAGGTCAATACATGTCGGATCTAATCGAATGAAGTTGATGCACAAAAGCAACACAGACAGCTTCCTGCGTTACTTGAAACAGAGTTTTACAATTACCTAAATAATTCATACAAAGAAGGAGAGAAATAATGAAGAAGTGTTTAGTAGTAGTGTGTATATTCGCGCTCGCGTTAACAGCATGTGGCTCAAAAAAACAAGAAAAAACAGATTCTAATGAAGCTTTGAGAGTTACAGAGGCAACAACTATTGAGGAGAATGCCACAGAGACAACTACTGTTGAGGAGAAGATCGCAGAGACAACTGCTGTTGAGAATACTACAGAGTCAAAAGATAATCAGACAGAGACGAAAGAGGATGAATCGGAAACGAAAGAAGATGAAACTTCTCCTGCGATTCAGACTGATTTGGAGGATGGAAGTTATAGTTCGACTCTGATTCGTGAAGCATCTCCTTATATAGAGGAATATGTTTCGAGCATAGAATTTGAAGATGGATATGTTGTGATTGATGCATCATTTATGCAATTGGACGAGGAAGACTATTCAATTAAAAATACTTGGAATAAAAAATCTTATACAATACTGACGGATTCTGATACCAAGTATTTATCCGGAGGAGGAACAAGTGAACCTGCTTACATGAGTAGAAGTGAATTTGTAGAATACATCAGTAATGTGATGGATTCGGGATTGGGCCTTGAAATCGTTATTGAAAACGGAGTGGCTGCGGAATTCGGGATTTGGTCATAAAGAAGTAATCTTCCTTATGCGGGGAATGTACAATCGGGTAGGAGGGGGATTTGTTCCCTTCCTACTCGCCGCGCGGGGCGCTGGTCAGCACAAGCTGACATCTTCCTTTCAGCGTCCCTGTGCATATAAAAAAGGAATTCAAAATAATTGAATTCCTTTAAGGTTATGATTATTCAGCTGCTGAGTCTAAAGATTGACTTCCGCCTGTTAATTTCTTCAAAATATCAGCTGTATCAGTAGTAGTAGCAGGTTTTACAACTTCCTTTCGCTGTGAATCAGGATAGTCAGGAACATCTACTAACGAATCTGTTGTGTTTAAGATACTTAGAAGAGTCTTTACTCCTTCAGCAGTTGTTGCAAAGCTGATCAAAAGCTGTTTTAAGTAAATCTTACCATTCTCTTCAAGATGATAGTATACTCTTGTTCTTTTTCTGCCAACAAGTTTTGAATACTCGCTGATCAAACCATCATTTTCGAGTTTGTAGGTAGCGGTATAAACTGTGTTTTGTGAAATGTTAAGCAGTCCGCCTGATAACTGAGAGATCTGCTTTGTAACATCATACACGTAACTGTCTCCGTCATTGAGAACAGATAAAATAAGTAACTCCGTAATTCCGTTGATAAAATAATTCTTACTTGTCATAAAAGCACTCCTTTTTTTACATGCTAAGTTATTAGTTCATATTCATTTATCAAATCAATATAAATTGAAAATTGACATTGAATATGGTATACTTATATTAACAATGATACAACATTTTATGATTAATATCAAGAGAAAAAATAAAGACTTTTTGTGAAAATTATGTGAAAGCAATATTGTTCATATGTTAGAGAAAAGTAACGTTTTTTATTACAGATAAATACTAAATATAATATTTTGGAGGAGATTATGAGAAAAAAAGTGAAATCAGTAGTTAGTGTTTTGATTGCAGCGACAATGATATTTTCCATGTCAGCATGTGAAAATAAGAGTTCTGCAAAAGACAGTCAGGGTAATTCTTTTACAGAAGATGAAGTGGTGGAAGGAGAACGACTACAGGCAGACTGGATCGATCAGGCCATCATTTATGAAGTAAATGTGAGGCAGTATACAGAGGAAGGCACTTTTGCCGCTTTTAGTGAGCATTTGGAGAGACTACAGGAATTAGGTGTTAACACCTTATGGTTTATGCCGGTATACAGCATTTCACAAGTGAACAAGAAAGGAACACTCGGTTCCTATTATTCTATTAGTGATTATAAGAATATTAATGAAGAATTTGGAACAATGGAGGAGTTTAAGGAACTTGTCAATAAGGCTCATGATATGGGATTTACGGTCATACTTGACTGGGTAGCCAATCATACAGGATGGGATCATGTGTGGATTGAGGAACATCCTGAATACTACGTAAAAGATGAAGATGGTGATATTATTTTTCCGTTGAATACAGATTGGACAGATGTGGCACAGTTAGATTACTCTAATGAGGATATGAGAGCAGCCATGATCGATGCAATGAAATTCTGGGTAGAAGAGGTTTCGGTTGATGGCTTTCGATGTGATTATGCACAGGGCGTACCGATTGATTTTTGGGAAAGAGCAAGGGAAGAATTAGATCAGGTAAAACCTGTATATATGCTTGCGGAAGATGGGACAAGCAGCAGTTCTATGTTGAATAAGGCGTTTGACAGTGATTATAATTTTGCATTATATGATGCATTGAAACTAAGTTCAGCGGTTCCGAATTCTGCTGATGGTGTTGAAGATTACATCAGTATTGATTTGCCTTACGGAGCATTTAGAATGAACTTCCTCGATAATCATGATAAGAACACTTATGACGGAACATTAAAGCAGAGATTTGGAGAAGAAAGTCTGGGAGCGTTATATACCATTGTGTTTACAGGAGAAGGCATACCGCTTATTTATTCGGGAAATGAGGAAGATACGGACATAACACTGGAGTTTTTTGAAAAAGATAATATTGACTTTGGAGATTATAAATATGCGGATTTATTAAGTGCGTTGTGCAAGATCCGAAAAGAAAACGAGCCGCTTTACAGTGGTGTGGCAGGTGGAAAAGTCAGAATGACAGAAGATGATAATTTGAATGTCACTGCTTTTGAGCGTGTCAAAAATGGAAAGAAGATTACAGTGGTAGTCAACTTATCAGGTACACAGCAAAATGTAAAATTTAATCAGAAGATATCAGACGGGGAGGTATTGCTTCACGGTGATGCAAACGGAATGAAGGAAATCACAGAACCAATGCTAAAGAAGTCTGATCTGAATACATTATCAGCATGGGAATATTATATTATCGTATCGCAGTAACAGACAGGGAGGATTGGCATGACTTATCAGGAGGCAAGGGAATTTGTAAATCAGGCTGCAAAAAAAGGCAGCATTTTAGGACTTGAAACGATGAAAAGACTGATGGAGAAATTAAAAAATCCGCAGGATCAGCAAAACGTTATCCATATCGCAGGTACAAATGGCAAGGGTTCTACCCTTGCCTATCTTACAAGTATACTGAAAAAAGCCGGTTACCGTGTGGGCAGGTATAACTCACCTGCCGTTTTTGATTATCTTGAAATATTTACGATTAATGATGTGAATATCAGTGAAGCGGACTATGCAAAGTATATGGAAGAGATTGCGAAGGCTTGCGATGTTCTTGTGGAAGAGGGATTCGAAATGCCTACCGCATTCGAGATTGAGACAGCGTTAGCCTATCTGTATTTTTATGGCGAAAAATGTGATGTGACGCTCATTGAAACCGGAATGGGTGGAGATGAGGATGCGACCAATATCGTGAAAAATACAATCATCAGTATTATCTCATCCATCAGCATGGATCATATGAGGTTTTTAGGAAATACTGTTTTGGAGATTGCATCTCATAAGGCGGGAATTATAAAAGACAATTCTGTAGTTGTATGTGCTGTCCAAAGTGAAGATCATTCAAAAGAGATTGAAGATGTGATACAAGGAATGGCTATGAAGAAACATGCGGATTTTATAAAAGTAAATGAACCGGAAAATCTTGTCTTTCATAATGAGGAGACATTGTTTGATTATTGTTTGGCAAGTGATGAAAAGAGATACCATTTATCAACAGGATTGTTAGGGGTGTTTCAGCCATATAATGCGTCTGCTGCAATTGAGACGGCAATCTGTTTAAGAAAGAAAGGATTTCACATTAAAGATGAAGATATTGTCTTGGGAATCTTAGAGACGAAGTGGCATGGACGGTTTGAAAAAATACGAAATTCTCCTTTGATCTATTTTGACGGAGGCCATAATCCGGATGCGGCAAAGTTATTAGCAAAAAGCATGGAAATTTATTTTACAAATAAGAAAATTATATATATAATAGGTGTATTAGCAGATAAAGATTATGATAAAATTCTTGCACTTACAGCGGGATTTGCAGATACCATTATTACCATTACTCCGAATAATATACGTGCGCTTGATGGAGAAGCATTGATGCGGGAAGCAAAAAAATACCATCATCATGCCCGGAACGTTGAAAGCATTGATGAGGCCATCAAGAAGGCTGTCGGTATGTCGGGAAAAGATGGGGTTGTATTTATCTTCGGTTCATTATCCTATCTAAAGGAAGCAAGAGAAGCATGTCTTAAGATATAGTGTTTTCGTGTTTTCAGGTTAAAAACAGAAAAAATAAAGTGAAATATGTGAAGAAAAATATGTGAAGTGAAAAATGCAGGTGGAGATTACCAGATTGTAGAACAGTATTCAGAAAGTGAGGTTGCCCTATGATAGACAAAGAGAAAATTGAGTCAGCAGTAACGATGCTTTTAGAAGGAATCGGAGAGGATCCGGGCAGAGAGGGAATCAAAGAGACACCACAGAGGGTAGCAAGAATGTATGAGGAGATTTTTGCAGGCACCGGCAAGGGTGCAGGCGAGCATCTGTCAAAGACATTTGAACGAGAGTCAAGTGATATGGTGATAGAAAAAGATATCTCCTTTTATTCGATGTGCGAACATCATCTGCTTCCTTTTTTTGGAGTCGTTCACATAGCGTATATTCCAAATGGAAAAGTGGTTGGAATCAGCAAACTGGCAAGAACTGTGGAAGTATTTGCAAGACGGCCGCAGATACAGGAACGTATGACAGAGCAGATTGCGAGAGAAATAATGAATTATCTTGATGCAGAAGGGGTGATCGTAAAGATTGAGGCTGAACATATGTGTATGTCAATGAGGGGGATTAAAAAACCGGGAAGTAAGACAGTGACATACAAAGCAATTGGCAAGTTTGAAGAAAGTGAAAAATTGAGACAGACTTTTTTTGAGTCGGTAAAATAATTGGAAAGATGAGGTGGATGATACGGTGATAATAAATGATAAAGAATTTGATACAGAGAATCGCGCCTATATCATGGGAATTCTTAATTTTACACCTGATTCATTTTCGGATGGAGGAAAGTATAATAATATCCAATTAGCACTAAAGCATGTGCAGGAAATGATTGAGGGTGGCGCCGACTTCATCGATGTCGGAGGAGAATCTACCAGACCGGGATATGTGATGATATCTGAACAGGAAGAGATTGAACGAATTGTTCCGGTGATTGAACAGATCAAGAAAAATTTTGATATACCTGTATCAGCAGATACTTATAAAAGTCAGGTTGCAAAATCTGCCATAATGGCAGGAGCAGACATGATCAATGATATATGGGGATTAAGGTACGATGAAAAAATGGCAGAAGTGATTGCAAAGAATAAGGTAAGCTGCTGCCTGATGCATAACCGAAACTTATCCGAAAATCCCTACCAAAAGGATATTATGTCTGAACTAATGATGGATTTGAAGAAAAGTATTGATATTGCATTGTCGGCAGGAATCAGCAAAGAACGGATCATGATAGATCCCGGGATAGGATTTGCTAAATCATTAGAAGAGAATCTAAAGGTGATGAATCATTTGGAAATGTTAAAAGAATTGGGATTTCCAATTCTTCTTGGAACATCCAGAAAGTCTATGATTGGTCTGTCACTCAATTTACCTTCGGACGAAAGACTGGAAGGAACAATTGCAACAACTGTGATTGGAATGATGAAAGGATGTTCATTTTTCAGAGTGCATGATGTAAAAGAAAACAAACGGGCAGTATTAATGACAAGAGCAATTATCAGCCAAGTCTTGTAGTACTGGTCTTTCCCGGGCGGTTATCGCAAGATTGACTTTTGCGCCAGCTAACGGATATAGAAAAAACAATATAAATTGGAGGAAACAAACCTATGAAAAAAACAACGGATAAGATTATTATTGAAAATCTTGAAGTATACGCAAATCATGGAGTATATGAAGAAGAAAATGTATTAGGACAGAAATTTATTGTCAGTGCAGAACTTGAAATCAGCACAAGAAAAGCCGGAATTTCGGATGCACTTGCATTGTCAGTTGATTATACTATGGTATGCAGGATCATCAGCGGCTTCTTAAAGGAACATACATATAATCTGATTGAGGCGGCAGCAGAAAATCTTTCACTTCTATTGTTTGCCAAAATTAATGAATTAAAAGGGATTAAGCTCACAATCAAAAAACCATGGGCTCCAATCGGACTTCCGATTGAGTATGTGGCAGTTTCTATTGAGAGAAGATGGCACAGGGCATATGTTGCCATTGGTTCTAATATGGGGGATAAGTTAAAATATCTTGAAGATGCAGTAGCAGCGATTAAAAATGATGTCAACTGCCGTCTGAGAATAGCTTCAGATATCATTGTCACAGAACCGTATGGACCGGTAGAACAGGATGATTTCATGAATGGATGCATGATGTTAGACACGCTTTATACACCGATGGAATTACTGAGATTCCTTCAAAAATTGGAAAATGAAGCAAACAGGGTGAGAGAAGAACACTGGGGCCCAAGAACCCTTGATTTGGATATCCTTTTGTATGATGATTTGGTGACAACGGATGAGGAACTGATCATACCTCATCCTGAGATGCATAAGCGATCCTTTGTTCTTGAACCATTAAACCAGATTGCTCCTAATGTGGTTCATCCATTATTAAATAAGAGAATCAGGGATTTGTTATAAATATAAGAGATTACCGTCAAAAGAATGTGGAAAAGAGGATACATCGTGAAGACAGATAGGAATGAATTGACAGAAAAAAATGAATCAAAAACACTTGATTTAGGTGAGATCAGAAACAAAATCGATGAAGTTGACGCGGCAATTGTAGAGGAATTTGAAAAGAGAATGAGACTCTGTAAAGAGGTGGCGCAGTTTAAAATTGACAATGGGAAAAATGTGTTAGATAAAGAGAGAGAACTGCAAAAAATAGAAAAAGTGGCATCTCTGGCAAAAAATGATTTTAACAGACAGAGTGTGAAGGAATTATTCACGCAGATTATGGCAATCAGCAGGAAACTGCAATACCAGATTCTGACAGAAAATGGAATGTCAGCCAAAATCGAATTTAAAGAAGTGGAAGGTGTTAAAAGAGAGGATATTACGGTTGTCTATCAGGGAGTACCCGGGGCGTACAGTCATCAGGCAATGTTAAACTATTTTGGAAAAGATACGAAGAATTATCATGTGTCAACGTTTCGGGAAGCGATGGAGGCTGTCAGTCAAGGGGAAGCGGATTATGCCGTTCTTCCAATCGAAAACTCAACAGCGGGAACAGTCAATGATGTCTATGATCTTTTATTTGAGTTTGATAATTATATTGTGGCAACTACGGATGTAATTGTAAAGCATGCATTACTAGGAACAAATGATGCTGCGATGGAAGATATTGAAGTAGTATATTCGCATCCTCAGGGACTTATGCAGTGTAATCGTTTTTTGGAGGAACACAGAGAATGGCAGCAGGTCTCACAGGCGAATACTGCGGCAAGCGCAAAAAAAGTGATGGAGAAGAACGATAAGCGATATGCAGCAATCGCCAGTACCATTGCAGCGGAGATTTATGGGCTTAAGGTACTGGGAGAAAATATCAATCGAAATAGTGAGAATACAACACGTTTTATTATTGTTGGGAAAGAAAAAGTATATCGGAAAGATGCATCTAAGGTATTTTTACTATTTGAGATTTCCCATACCAGTGGTTCATTATATAATACACTATCCCACTTTATTTATAATGGTATTAATATGACGAGTATAGAGTCCAGACCAATTAAAGAGAAAAAATGGGAATACCGGTTTTACGTTGAACTGGATGGAAATCTGAAAGATTTATCAGTGATTAATGCAATTAATGGATTGATGGAAGAAACGAGTTTCGTAAAAATTATAGGAAACTATTAATCATAAAGCACAGGACAATAGTCTGAGAAAAATTGTAATAGGGCAGGGACTGCCCGAATTAACGCCTGTGGAGATCGTAGGTTTTAAGGTCGATGAAGCAGGAAGCCCATTGGATTTAGACAATGGGTAGTTCACATAATTGGATTGCAGGAAAGGTGTGAAAGGAAATGACAGGTGGAAGAGAAGACAGAGTTAACACAAGAAAATTAATGTTGTACAGAAATTTTAAACATCAGGAATTATTTGATGATTTTGAGTGGCTGATCAATAATGCAGATAATGATTATTATAATAAGGATGATATCATCGCATTGCTCTATGAGTGTGTGAATGAATTGTTAGAAATAGCGGATTCTTATGGGTTTGAGGGAAATCTTTATCACAACTTTTTGGGATTCATTCTTGCTAATAATGAAAATGCATTTTCAACATCTTCTGAGATTACCGGCGCACCAAAAGGAACAATCAATCAAATTGCAATTCACGATTTTTTAATTTTCAAACAGTTGATGGATTATGATTTAAGAGAAATTGATAAGGCATTGGATGTAGATGCCGTTTCTATGATTTCTGACTACAAAAATGATGGTAAGACCAGTAAAGTATTTAATAAAAGAGTCAGGGACAGAATCTGTGATCTGACAAAGTTGTTAGAAAACGCAGAAGATATCTCTGAATATTACAGATATGTCACAGATTTTTATAAGGCATATGGTGTAGGAAGTTTTGGACTTCACAAAGCATTTCGGCTTCTCTGTCATGAAGGAGAGGAAACACAGATCATTCCGGTAACCAGTATTGACCATGTTTACTTAAGTGATCTTGTGGGGTATGAACTGCAAAAGAGGAAGCTGATTGAAAATACGGAAGCCTTTATTGCAGGCAGGCAAGCGAATAATGTGCTGTTGTATGGAGATGCAGGTACAGGAAAATCGTCAAGCATTAAAGCAATCCTTAATGAATATTATGGAAAAGGACTTAGAATGATAGAAGTGTATAAACATCAGTTTGACAGGCTTTCTGATGTGATTGAGATTGTAAAAAATAGAAATTATAAGTTTATTATCTATATGGACGATCTGTCGTTTGAGGACTTTGAGATTGAGTATAAGTATTTGAAAGCGGTGATTGAAGGAGGTCTGGGAAAAAAGCCGGAAAATGTATTGATTTATGCAACATCCAACAGGAGGCATCTGATTAAAGAATCCTTTAGGGATAAGGATGATGTGGGACAGGATATTCATAAGTCTGATACAGTGCAGGAAAAACTGTCTCTTGCGGCAAGATTTGGAGTATCCATTTATTATGGTTCACCGGATAAAAAGCAGTTCCATCATATTGTGAATGAATTGGCAAAGAAATATGGAATTACAATGGACGAGAAAAAATTATATCATGAGGCAAATGTATGGGAATTAAATCATGGAGGACTTTCAGGAAGGACAGCAATGCAGTTTATCACATATTTGCTGGGAAAGGATGATTTGTATGGCATATAAGCTGATCGCAGCCATTGATGTGGGTTCTTATGAACTTGAAATGAAAATATTTGAGATATCACAAAAAAATAAAATTGTGATGATTAATCATGTAAGAAAGGTAATTGAGCTGGGAAGAGATACCTATGTGACAGGGAGAGTTGATTTTAAACATATTGATGAGGTGTGTGAAATCTTATACGGTTTTACCGATATCATGAAGGAATACAATGTCACAGAATATGTTGCTTATGCGACAAGTTCAATCAGGGAAGCTGAAAATGAAAGCATTATCCTTGACAGAATCAAAGTAAAGACGGGATTGAGAATCAAAGTATTAGGAAATGAAGAACAGCGTTTTCTAGGCTTTAAGGCACTTACTGTTAATGATGAGTTTGCCAATTACATCACAGAAGGGACAGCAATAGTGGATGTGGGAGCCGGAAGTATTCAGGTTTCATTACTTGATGGAGGAACACTTGTTACCACACAAAATATCAAATTGGGCTCTTTAAGAATCAGGGAGTTGTTATATAAATTAAGTGATGACAGAGAACACTTCAACAGACTGGTAGAAGAGTTGATCAATAATGATATCCAGACATTTAAGAAAATGTATCTCAAAGACAGAAAAATCAATAATATCATTGCAATAGGCGATTATATCATGTATTTTGCTTTTAAGAATGGAAAATACATCAAGACAATGACAAGGGAATCCTTCCTTGACAGATTTCATAATTTTATGGGGAAAAATGTAGATCAGATTTCAGAAAAGATGGGGATTACAGAGGAACAGGCTTCGCTTCTTCTGCCGTGTGCCATGGTATATAAGCGTCTCATAGAAGAAACAGATACACAGAAAATCTGGTTTCCGGGAGTGGATTTGTGTGATGGAATCGCAGCAGAATATGCAATTGATAAGAAAATCATAAAGGTGAGCCGTGATTTTGATGAGGATATCATGGGTGTGGCCAGAATGATTTCAAAGAGGTATAAGGCAAATCAGAACCATATAGCGATACTGGAGAGGAATGTTCTTGCCATATTTGATGCAATGAAGAAAGTACATGGATTAGGAAATCATGAACGAAAACTATTGCAGATTTCTGCTATTCTTCATGATTGCGGCAAATATATCAGTATGAACAAACCGGGAGAATCTTCTTACAATATCATCATGTCTACTGAAATTATCGGTTTATCACAGAGAGACAAAAAT
The DNA here is from genome assembly GCA_902773095.1 of uncultured Lachnospiraceae bacterium. GTDB lineage: Bacteria > Bacillota > Clostridia > Lachnospirales > Lachnospiraceae > Bovifimicola. The sequence continues at coordinate 36,515 of CACYDA010000127.1, forward strand.
ATAGTTGCCAATGTTGTCAAATATAATACAGAGGATTTTTTTGATGAAGATAACCGGTTTTATGATGTGAGCAGAGAAGATTATATGACAATTGCAAAACTGGTTGCAATCTTAAGGGTTGCTAATGCGATGGACCGTAGTCACAAGCAGAAATTTAAAAATTCTAAGGTGGTAATGAAGGATGATACGACACTAGTGATTACGACATATGTCAGAGACGATATTACTTTGGAGAAAGGTCTTTTTACATCAAAAGCAGAGTTTTTTGAAGAAGTGTATGGGGTCAGACCGGTACTCAAACAGAAGAGAGTCACAGAATAAAATAAACAATCAAGGGAGGAATCATCATGTCCGAAAAAACTGATTTTTCAAAACCGGAATATTATCAGAATAGAGAATTAAGCTGGTTAAAATTTAATGACAGGATTTTGCTGGAAGCAAAAGATAAGACAAATAAATTATTTGAGAGGCTGAAGTTTTTAAGTATTACCGCATCGAATCTGGATGAGTTTTTTATGGTAAGAGTTGCCTCAATCAAGGATATGATCGATGCGAAATACACAAAACCGGATATAGCAGGAATGAAGCCGAAAGAACAGTTATTGGCAATCGAAAATGAAACACAGGACTTTATGGTGAGGCAGTATAATACGTTTAACCGTTCATTGCTTGGATTGCTTGAAAAGAAAAATGTCATTATTATGACAGAACACGAACAGTTAGATGAAGAACAGAAAAAATATGTGGATGAGTATTTTGATCAGACCGTCTATCCTGTGCTTACACCAATGGCGGTAGATTCTTCCAGACCATTTCCACTGATTAGGAATAAATCGCTGAATATATGTGTGTTGTTAAAAGGACAAGAGGGGGAAAACTTTGCAACGGTTCAGGTTCCGGATGTTGTTGGAAGAGTGATTGAAATCCCTTCTGCAAAAAAAGCGCGTACCTTTGTTTTGCTTGAACAGATTATTGAAAGGAATATTGGAAAACTGTTTGACAGCCACCAGGTAATCTGTGCATATCCATACAGGATTACAAGAAATGCCGATTTAAGTATAGATGAAGATGAGGCAGCAGACTTGCTGGAAGAAATTGAAAAACAATTAAAAAAGAGAAAATGGGGATCTGTGATCCGTTTGGAAGTGGAAGACAAAGCAGATAAAAGAATCATCAAATTCTTAAAAGAAGAGATGAAGATTGAGTCACAGAGTATTTATCATATCAACGGACCGCTTGATCTTACCTTTTTAATGAAGTTGTATTCGTTAGAAGGATTTGAAGAGTTAAAAGATGAAAAATACATTCCGGCACATTATGCCCTGTCGGATGAAGAGGATATTTTTTCGCAGATTGCAAGAAAGGATATTTTATTGCACCATCCGTATGAGTCTTTTGACCCGGTTGTTGATTTTATCAGACAGGCAGCAAATGATGAGAATGTGCTTGCGATCAAACAGACATTATACAGGGTAAGTGGTAACTCACCTATTATTGCATCTCTTGCCAAAGCAGCGGATAATGGAAAGCAGGTGACAGTACTGGTAGAATTGAAAGCAAGATTTGATGAGGAGAACAATATCCAGTGGGCGAAAAAACTGGAAAAAGCAGGATGCCATGTCATCTATGGTCTTGTGGGACTCAAAACTCACAGTAAGATTACGCTTGTTGTCAGAAGAGAGGAAGAGGGAATTAAACGGTATGTCCATTTGGGTACCGGCAACTATAATGATGCAACTGCAAAACTGTATACGGATTTAGGACTTTTGACCTGCAACAGTGCAATTGGAGAAGATGCAACAGCAGTGTTTAATATGATTTCGGGATATAGTGAACCAAAACAATGGAATAAATTAAGTATTGCGCCATATTGGCTCAGAGACAGATTTCTCTATATGATTCGCAGGGAAATAAAGTATGCCGGTGAAGGAAAAGAAGCTTTTATCAATGCGAAAATGAATTCTCTTTGTGATAAAGAAATAATAGAAAATTTATATGAGGCATCAGCTGCCGGAGTGAAAATTCAACTTGTGATACGTGGAATCTGTTGTCTTAAGACGGATCTTGCGGGAATTAGCGAGAATATTACGGTGCATTCTATTGTTGGTACATTTCTTGAGCACAGTAGAATTTTTCATTTTGCAAATGGGGGAAACGAAGAAGTGTATCTGGCAAGTGCAGACTGGATGCCGAGAAATCTTGACAAGAGAGTTGAAATATTATTCCCTGTTGAAGATGAGAAAGCGAAGAAAAGGGTAATCGAAATTTTAAATACTCAGCTTTCAGATAATTTAAAGGCACATATCCTTGTAGGTGAAACGTATGAAAAAGTTGACAAAAGGGGTAAGGTGTTACTCGGTTCTCAGGCTTATTTCTGTGAAGAGGCAAAGAAGAAAGAGAGAGGACTTGGAGACAGTGCAGGGAGAAGTTTTATCCCGATGATGGATGAAAACAGTTGATTTTTAATGGAAAAATTATTATAATAATTGTTCATATAGAAGGAAAAGTGTCGGGGGACCAATTCTTACAGATTAAAGTGTAGAAAAGAGGCGATTTCATGGACAAAAACGGAGATAGTGCCGGAATAAAAGAAGCGACAGACACACTGGTAAAAGATGGAAATAGTGAGATAAAGGAACCGTTATGGGCAGAAGATAGTGATATAGTGGTCGATGGAAAACTTGTCAAAACGGAGGAAACCTTTGATGATCCGGATGAATTATACAAACAGTTAGTAGCATGTATTCATGAATACCATCCGTCTACCGATACGGCAATGGTGGATAAGGCATACAGGATTGCATATTACGCACATCAGGGTCAGAAACGTAAATCTGGTGAGCCATATATAATCCATCCGGTATCAGTTGCGATTATTCTTGCAAAATTGGAACTTGATAAAGAGACAATCATAGCCGGACTTTTACATGACGTAGTGGAGGATACAGTCATGACAAATGAAGATGTGATAAGAGAGTTCGGTGAAGAGGTTGCGCTTCTTGTGGATGGTGTCACAAAACTTACACAGTTATCGTATGAACAGGACAAGGTAGAGGTGCAGGCTGAAAATTTGAGAAAGATGTTTTTAGCGATGGCAAAAGATATCAGAGTCATTCTGATCAAATTGGCGGACAGACTTCACAATATGAGAACGATGCAATACCAGGCACCACATAAACAGATTGAAAAATCCAGGGAAACGATGGAAATTTATGCTCCTATTGCAGACAGACTTGGTATTTCAAAGATCAAAACAGAACTTGATGATTTATCATTAAAATATTTAAAGCCGGATGTTTATAAGGAGCTGAATGAAAAATTAGAGAGCAGAAAAGGTATCAGGGAACAGTTTATTTCAGAAATCATTGGCGGAGTGAGAGAGAATATTGAGGATGCGGGAATTGAGGCAAAGATTGATGGAAGAGTAAAGCATATCTTCAGTATTTATAGGAAGATGGTTAACCAGAATAAGACATTTGAACAGATTTACGATCTGTTTGCCGTAAGGATAATTGTGGACACAGTGAAAGACTGTTACGCAGCATTAGGCGTGATTCATGAGATGTACAAACCGATTCCGGGAAGATTCAAAGACTATATTGCAATGCCAAAGCAGA
>CACYDA010000128.1 GCA_902773095.1 uncultured Lachnospiraceae bacterium
CAATCTGATTAATATATTCTTCGACTTCTTCAGAAGTCATACCGATACCATTATCAATAAATGTTAATGTTTTTTCTTCAGAATTGGCAAGAACTTTCACCTTAAACTCATGATCAGAAGGGATGGTATATTCACCCATCATATCTAATTTTTTAAGTTTTGTGATTGCATCGCAGCCATTAGAGATTAATTCCCTGAAAAAAATGTCATGATCAGAATATAACCATTTTTTAATAATCGGAAAAATATTGTCGCTGTTGATGGACAGACTTCCATGTGTATTAGCCATTTTCAATTACCTCCATAAATTGTATTTTTATTTTGATTATTTTATTTTGCTTAGATCACATTAAATCATTTTTCAATATGATCGAAATACTGTACAAAATAACAGTTTGTAAGATTTTAGTACATTTTGATGAATCATTAAAAATGAACCCAAAATGATTATGAAGATAATTTTAATACTGTCATGGAAAAATGTCAAGAAAAAATTAGCACTCATATTAAGCGAGTGCTAATAAAATACATAATAGTAAATGAAAGTTGTAATTTCATATCAATTTATTTATAATAGTGTATAACTATGGAGTGATATTAAGTTGTTTAGATCTATAAATAATAGAAAAAAAGTTGAATAAATATGGACGTGTTAAAAGAACAGCAATAACCAGTATTTACTGTGTCAAAAAGGAGAGTTGAAATATGGCAAGAACAGTTGCAATAGGTATACAGGATTTTGAAACAATTATTTCGAATGATTATTTTTATATTGATAAAACAGATTTTATAAGAGAGTGGTGGGAAAATGGCGACAGTGTGACTCTCATAGCACGTCCACGTCGATTTGGAAAGACACTTAATATGAGTATGCTTGAGACATTCTTTTCAAATAAATATAGTAATCGTGGGGATTTATTCGAAAATCTTAATATATGGAAAGATGAGAAATATAAGGATATTCAGGGAACATATCCTGTGATCAATCTTTCGTTTGCGAATATTAAGGAAACGACATATGAAATGGCTTACAGAAAAATAATTGAAATATTGGTTAAATTATATGCACAGTATGAGTTTTTATTAGATGAAAATATATTGAAACAAAGAGATAAGGATTTTTATGATCAAGTAACTTATGGAATGGATGAAGTTACAGCATCATTGGCAATTCAGAACCTTTCGGATTATCTTAGCAGATATTATGGCAAAAAGGTGCTGATTTTCCTTGATGAATACGATACCCCTATGCAGGAAGCTTATGTGAACGGATATTGGAATGAGTTTACTTCTTTTATCAGAAGTCTGTTTAATGCCACTTTTAAGACAAATCCATATATGGAGAGGGCAGTCATGACAGGGATTACAAGGGTAAGTAAAGAGTCGATTTTTTCTGACCTCAATAATCTTGAGGTTGTGAGTACGACTTCTGAAAAATATGCCACCGATTTTGGGTTTACGGAGTCAGAAGTTTATGCAGCAATGGATGAATATGGGCTTACGGATAAGGAATTTGTGAAATTCTGGTATGATGGTTTTATTTTTGGTCAGATTCCTGATATTTACAATCCATGGTCAATTATTAATTATCTGGATAAGAAAAAGATGATGACTTACTGGGCGAATACCAGCTCCAACAGTCTGGTGGGAAAACTGATTCGTGAAAGTGGTGCGAAGACAAAAAAGTTATTTGAAATGTTGCTTATAGGAGAGGCAATTGATGTTCCGATTGATGAGCAGATCGTGTATAATAATCTTGATACAGATGAGAGTGCGATATGGAGCCTGCTGTTAGCGACAGGATATCTGAAGGTTTTACGATATCAGACAGAAGATCAGAGTGCCGAAAACCAAATGACTGTTTTTCAGCTTGCAATAACAAATGAAGAAGTAAAGAGGATGTTTTACCGTATGGTAAGCAGTTGGTTTAGAGAAGTTGAAGAACATTATAATGATTTTATCGAAGCACTGCTTGAAGGTGATTTGGATGCAATGAATGAATATATGGAAAATGTGACATTACAGATTTTCAGCAGTTTTGATACCGGAAGAAAAGTAGGAAGAAGTGAACCTGAGCGTTTTTATCATGGTTTTGTACTGGGATTGATGGTTGACATGTCTGACAGGTATATTATCAAATCAAACAGGGAAAGTGGACGTGGGCGATATGACATTATGATCTATCCAAAAGAGAGTGGCAAAGGTGATGCGATCATTATAGAATTTAAGGTCAAAAGCAAAAAGAAAGAAACAGACCTTGAACAGACGGTGGAAGCTGCACTCAGGCAGATTGATGAAAAGAAGTATGATGAAGACTTGAAAGAATTGGGATTTAAAGAAGAAAATATAAGGAAGTATGGATTTGCTTTTGAGGGTAAGAATGTATTGATTGGTGAAAAACAGAGACAGTCAACATAATTGTTTTAAGCACAACTATTTTATATATGTTATTATAGTCTCAGACACATTTTTATCACGGAGTATATTCCGGAAATTACTATATACAATCAATGAATAAGTCCGATGTAAGATAATGATTTTATTGCGAAAAATTATTAATCTCACGTCGGGCTTTTCTCATTCGGTGATTAATCAGCTCAACCTATAATAGAAGCTTCATGTGATGATAAATCAGCTCAACCTGCAATAGAAGCAGTCAATTCAGAAATGTGTTGATCAAAAGCTTTTTCCAGAGACTTATCCATTGTGAATATCTTCAGGGAACAACCGGTTACATAAGTAAGGATATTATTCTCATATTTAATATTAAAAAATAGTTCATTGATGTCTTCTTCTGATATTGTAGTATCAATAGACTGCAACAGTTCCCTGATACTTTTTTTGTCAAGTGCAAAAATCATTTTAAACCGGACAGGTGTCTTATTGCCTTTAATCAGCGAAAAACAGACAGGTCTTAAAGTTTCCCAATAGGCTAAATGTTGGTCCGGAAGTTCATTCCATTCATCCTCGTCAAAGAAATCTTTTTGAAGATGTCCGTCTATATGAAAAGTGTTATATGTCGTTATGCTGATATCAGCGACAAGAAATTTGTCAAAAGTGTTATTAATCAGCAATTCAGACATAAATTTTTTTACGTCTTTAATTTGTTCAGAAATCATTGTGATACCTATAAAAACTGCAATTTAATGATTGTTTCTATGAATAAATTATTTGAAATTTCAAAGAGGTATCTCTAAAACAATAGATTACAGTTTTCCTTTCCTTCTATTAATTCTATAGTATACCGTCTAAATAAAAGAAATGCAAATAAATAATTCGTTTGGTACACTAATTGGTAAAAAATGTGTTGCAAGGCATCTTGATAATGGTAAAATAAGTGTAAAGATTATCGGGGTGTTGGTATGGTAAAGCAAAAGCTTTATTATTTAAGCCAAGATAACTGGAGTAGCGACGATTTCAACGTCGCTTTGAAGTCGCTTGACAAAAAACTGTACAAGTGCCTTCGAAGGAAAAAAAGTTTTCATTTCTTCTTGAAATATTATGCATAATCGTGTAGGATAATAACAGATACACAACTGGCGGAAAAACAGGATTGTTTCGTAGAATGAACTACAGGGAGTGTATCTGTTATTTGTCGACCGTCTGGGCAATTGATATAATTGTTCCGGGCATTTTTTATTTTTTGAACCAATGTAAGGTAACCAAAGGAGGAAGAACAAATGGAAATGATTTCTATTGAAAATGAACTGAAACAGAATGCCTATCCGGGAAGAGGTATCATCATAGGAAAAACCCCTGATGGCACGAAAGCTGTCACAGCTTATTTTATTATGGGAAGAAGTGAAAATAGCAGAAACAGAGTATTCGTTGAAGATGGTGAAGGAATACGAACACAGGCATTTGACGAGTCTAAGTTGAGTGATCCAAGCCTTATTATATATGCACCTGTACGAGTTCTTGGCAATCTTACGATTGTGACAAACGGTGACCAGACAGATACAATCTATGAGTTAATGGAAAAGGGGCAGACTTTTGAAGAGTCTCTTCGCACAAGAGAATTTGAACCGGATGCGCCAAATTATACACCTAGGATTTCAGGTCTGATGCATGTTGAAAACGGAAGCTTTCATTATGCAATGTCAATCCTTAAGAGCAATAATGGAAATCCTGATGCCTGCAACCGCTATACATTTGCATACAGTAATCCTGTCAATGGAGAAGGACATTTCATCCACACATACAAAGGGGATGGAAATCCACTTCCAAGTTTTGAAGGGGAACCTGAACTGATTGCTGTGAAAGATGATATGAATGAGTTTGCTAACGACTTATGGACATCTTTAAATGAAGACAATAAGGTTTCTCTATTTGTGAGATATATTGATATAGCGACAGGTACGTATGAGAGTATCATATTCAATAAAAATAAATAGGATATGAAAAATAAACAGGATATGATGATTGAAATAATAAGTATGACAATCGTGAGATGTTATATATTGGGCTATATCAAATCAATGACATGATTAATTGATGATTAATTGATATTTAATTGAAATAGGAAAGGAAAAGGTAAAGATGAAAGAATTAGAATTAAAATATGGATGTAATCCAAATCAGAAGCCTTCTAAAATATATATGAATGATGGCGAACTTCCAATCACAGTGTTAAACGGAAAACCGGGATATATCAATTTTCTTGATGCATTTAACGGATGGCAGCTTGTCAGTGAATTAAAAGCGGCTACCGGTCTTCCGGCAGCAACCTCATTTAAACACGTTTCACCGGCAGGAGCAGCAGTAGGTCTTCCACTGAATGATGTTGAGAGAAAAATCTACTGGGTAGATGATATGGAAATCGAGTTTTCTCCACTTGCCAATGCCTATGCAAGAGCAAGAGGCGCTGACAGAATGTCTTCCTTTGGTGATTTTATTTCATTATCTGATGTGTGTGATGTGCCTACCGCTCTTTTAATCAAAAGAGAAGTATCAGATGGTGTCATTGCTCCGGGTTATGAGCCGGAAGCACTTGAAATCCTTAAGGCTAAGAAAAAGGGAAATTACAATGTAATTCAGATTGATCCTGCTTATAAGCCAAATCCAATTGAGCACAAGGAAGTATTTGGAATCACATTTGAACAGGGAAGAAATGAATTAGTCATTGATGATGATTTTCTTGGAAATATTGTTACAGAGAATAAAGAAATTCCGGAAAATGCTAAAATTGATCTGATCATCTCATTGATCACTTTGAAATATACACAGTCAAATTCTGTTTGTTATGCAAAAGACGGACAGGCGATTGGTATTGGTGCCGGACAACAGTCAAGAATCCATTGTACCAGACTGGCCGGTTCTAAGGCAGACAACTGGTTTTTGCGCCAGTCTCCAAAGGTACTTGGTCTTCAGTTTGTAGACTCCATCGGACGTGCAGATCGAGATAATGCCATTGATTTATATATCGGTGATGACTATATGGACGTTTTGGCAGACGGAGCATGGGAAAAAATCTTTAAAGTAAAACCTGAAGTATTTACAAGAGAAGAAAAACGTGAATGGCTAGATGGTATGCAGGATGTTGCACTTGGTTCCGATGCATTCTTCCCATTTGGTGATAATATTGAAAGAGCACATAAAAGTGGTGTAAAATATGTAGCACAGCCGGGTGGCTCAATCAGAGATGACAATGTGATTGAAACCTGCAATAAATATGGAATGGCAATGTGCTTTACAGGACTTAGATTGTTCCACCACTAAATTCAGGTATTTGTTCAGAAGTCGACCTCCAAAATTTTGCTTACTCTGAACAGTTAAAAAATCAAGAAAGTTTAGGATAAAAAACAGGCTCACCTTAATTGCCTTTTGCACTTTGGGTGAGCCTTTGGCATATGTTATGATTTATGGGGATTTTTTA
>CACYDA010000129.1 GCA_902773095.1 uncultured Lachnospiraceae bacterium
ATTGATTTCATATTTGCTGGTTATGATTGCGTTAGTGCTGTCAGTTATCTTGCTTTATGAAGAAATTGTTGTCGAGCGTGGCAATCCGCTAGTTTTATTAATTTTAACAGGATTGTTAGTAGTTGTAATTCTGGAGTACTATTTAAGTCGAAGGAGAAATCTTGTCGCTCATTTCATTCTAGAAAGTTCAGAGCATGTTGCGTTATATGCTATTGATTTGGGAAATCGTTATATAGCTTTCAATAAATCAGATATCGAATTAGTCGAAATGTTTTATGGTTTTACACCTAAAATAGGCGATAATGTTTTTGAAAATTTGAATGAGGAAGAAGCATCTCGTTTGAGTAACAATATTGAGCGTGCTAAGAAAGGCGAAACGTTTACCTTCACTGATGAAGTTAAACTGGATGGTAAAACCTATTATTGGGAAAATATGTTTGCTCCTTTTTATAGTCAACGAAAGAAATTAATTGGAGTATTTTGTTTTACGATGGATATCACTGAGCAAAAACTTCGAGAAATTGAAAATGAGCGATTGATTTATCAAGATATGCTAACGGGTGTTTACAATCGACGTTTCATTGAATTGGCTTTTAATGAGTGTGTTCTCAATAAAGTGGAACCTATCACCATTATCATGTCGGATTTGAATAAATTTAAGGAGGCTAATGATACTTACGGCCATGCTTGTGGGGATCAGATTTTAAAAGATTTTGGAAAAATTTTAACTAAGGTAATGCCAGAAGAAGCCGTTGTTGCACGACTTGGTGGTGATGAATTTGCTGTTTTACTTCCGGGAGTTTCAGAAAAACAGGCTGAGTTTTTAATGAATCTTGTTAAATTAGAGATGATTGCTGAAGATATGCCTGTGACAGTTTCACTCGGTTCTTATACAGATTCTTACGAGGCACATAAATCATTTGTTAATTTTTGTATATGTGCTGACGAGAGAATGTATCGTGATAAAAATCAGAAAGGATAACGCTTATGATGTATCAAGATGTTGTTATTGTAATTCCTGCCTTTGAACCAGACCAACGCATGCTGGAATTGTTACGAGATATTCGAGCACGAGAAAATAAGCCGTTTGAGATTGTCCTTATTGATGATGGTAGTGGTCCTGATTATAAAGCTTTATTTGAAGAAGCTGAGGAAAAATATGCTTGTCATTTATTAACTCATTCTGAAAATAAAGGTAAAGGTCGTGCCTTGAAGACAGCAATCTCTTATATCCTTGAAAAACTTCCGCAAGCTAAAGGGATTGTAACGATTGATTCTGATGGTCAGCACACTTATGAAGATACACTAAAATGTTTGGATGAATTTTTGCGTCATCCTGATAGCTTAGTTCTTGGTGTGAGAAAGTTTGAAAATTCTGTTCCACTTCGCAGTCGTTTTGGTAATGTACTGACTCGTGATGTTTTGGGCGCTTTTACTGGTATGAAAGTGTCTGATACACAAACTGGTCTTCGTGTTTTGCCAGCAAGTTGGTTAAAAGAAATGCTTGATGTCGAAGGCGAACGTTATGAATTTGAAATGAATATGCTCTTAAAAGCAAAAGAAGATGCTATCCCAATTCGTGAAGTTGGTATCGCGACGATTTATCTCGATGAAAATCAATCATCACATTTTGATGTGGTGCGTGACTCGCTTCGCATTTATAAAGTTTTCTTCAAGTATATTTTCTCATCACTGTTCTCATTCTTAGTTGATATCGTTGCTTTTACGATTCTAATTTCATTGTTTAATGGACTTAGTTTTAGTGCAGTTACTCTTGCATCCGTTTTAGCACGCGCGATTTCATCAGTGGTGAATTATTTCTTGAACCATAAAGTTGTTTTCAAAAAAGGAAAAGCAAGCTCTGCTGTTAAGTACTTTACCTTAGTTGTAGTGCAAATCATGGTATCAAGTTTTTTGGTAACCATCGTCGGAAATGCTTTGACAGCTGTTCCAATCTCAATTGTAAAAATTGTAGTGGATGGTGTGCTTTTCTTCGTTAGCTACTTTATTCAAAAACACTTAGTGTTTAATGGAGGTGAAAATGAAGAAAGTTAAAAATTTATTATACATTGCAGCCTTCATTACGACAGTTTTTTACCTCAGTTGGCGCTTGTTGGATACGATTCCTTGGCATGATTCTTGGTTTGCTTTGATTTTTGGTCTATTGTTGTGGTTGAGTGAACTGGTTTCTGCGGTTACTGGCTACGTTCTCATTTTGAATAAGCAAAAGAATTTTCAACTTGAAAAGCCTGAGATTTCTTATGACCGTTATCCTGATGTGGATGTTTTGATTGCGACTCATAATGAAGACCCAGATTTGCTCTATAAAACCATCAATGCCTGTACTTTTATGGAATATCCTGACAAGTCAAAGGTTCGTATCTACGTTTGTGATGATACCAATCGTCCAGAAGTAGCAAAGATTGCAGATGAACTTGGAGTGGGTTATTTTGGATTGTCTGATAATAAAGATGCAAAATCAGGGAACTACAATAATGCCCTTAGTAAAACATCAGCTCCGCTTGTAGCGACTTTTGATGCGGATATGATTCCTTATCGTGAATTCTTGATGGAAGCTGTGCCGTATTTTATCGAGCAGGTTGAAGCATACGAAAAAGGTGAGGAGTACACTAAACCGAAAATTGGTTTAATTCAAACACCGCAAAGTTTTTACAATGCTGACATTTTCCAATACAATCTGTTCTCAGAAGAAACACTTCCTAATGAACAAGATTTCTTTTCAAAAGAAATTAATGTTTTCAATAATGCACGTGGTGCAGCGGTTTACACTGGTTCAAATACCGTGATTTTCCGTAAGGCGATTGAAGATGCAGGAGGCTTTCCAGTAGGAACCATCACTGAGGATTTCGAACTTGGTGTTCGAATGAATGCGGCTGGTTATGTGAATTACTCAACTAAAAATCCCATGGCAAGTGGTTTGACGCCGACAGATTTGAAAAGTGTTATCAAACAACGTGTCCGTTGGGGACGTGGTGTTATTAAAAGTAGTTATAACATGAACGTTTTCTTCAATCCAAAATTGACTAAGGGACAACGTCTTGTATACATTAATGGTTATCTTTATTGGTGGTCATTCTTTAGACGGTTGTTGTATATTTTGGCGCCGATTTTGTTCACTGTTTTTCATGTGCGTGTAGTTGTCTCAAATATTTGGTTGCTTTTCTTCTTCTGGTTACCAAGTTACGCTTTGACACGGATTTCTATGCGAGAGGTTTCAAAAGATTACCGTACACAGGTGTGGGGTGAAATTGTTGAGACTATTTTTGCACCTTACTTGGTTATTCCTTTGATGCTGGAATCATTTGGGATTAGCGAAAAGAAATTTAAGGTTACTCGTAAAGGAAATGATTCTTCGTGGACCTTATATCTTTATGCCATTCCTTATGTCATCCTCTGGGGACTTGCGATGTATGGCTTGATAACATTTAACTATGGAAAATTTGGTTCAGAACTGTTTTATGGTAGTATCATTAGTTTCTGGTTAATGTATCACATTGTCAATTTGACCTTTGCCATTTTCTGTGCAATTGGTCGTCCGATTTATCGTAATAGTGAACGGTTTATCGTGGATGAACCAATGGTCATTGATGTCGACGGAGAGTCTTACGATGTCAGAGTTTGTGATATTTCAGAAACGGGGATTTCATTTAGCTCACCTTTGCCATTGTACTTGCCAAAAACAAAAGAGTTGACACTTCATTTGCAATCACGAAATTACCGTGCTCTTGCAAAAGGTCATGTGGTTCGTGTTGTGGTCAATGATGAGGCTAAAGGTTGGCGTTACGGTGTTCAGTTCACAAGTGTTGAGAAAGCTGATATTCGTCAATTCTATCAATACATTTATGACCGAATTAATCATAATTTGCCAACGAAGAAAGATTCTTGGATGACAACTTGGGATGATTTGCTTGAAAACTTTAATCAACGATTTCAAAGTAATGAACGTCCAGAATCCCCTTATGATAAGATTGCTCTGCCAAAGGTTAGATTGAATGAAGAAGTGGATTATGGCGGGCAAACTCGTCAGCTTAGAAAGACAAATTATTATTACATGACTTTTTCTGGGCGTTTGGAAAATCCGCGTAGAAAACCAGTCGTCGATTTTATCTATCATGACATCTTCTTCAAATTAGGTTTTGTATCATACGACCCTGATATGGATGAATCCATTTATCAGGTAATCAATTTGCCATCGATAGAAAAAATACCTGCTTTTAAAGCTTTAGCAAATGAATGGAGGGAAAAGGTATGATTACTATTCTTAGATTACTTTTGTTCTTTGCTATTACTATGGGATACGATGCATTTTTCCGAAATGCCTTGAAAATGAATCGTCGCTTGACTTGGGTGTTTACTTTTTCAGCTATTACGTTAGTCTTGCACATTGGTAGTTTGATTGGTTTGATGCTACCGACGGTTTATGCCATATCAGTTGTTGGTTGTTTGCTTAGTCTTTATTATCTTTGGTCAGTTTGGAAGAAAAGGGTCAAATTTCGAAAGTTAGATATCATTGCAATCGGAATGATTTTTTACCTTTTGTTGTTTGGCTTGACGCTTTGGAAATCTCCAATTCTGCATTATGATAATTTTACGCACTGGGCGACAATTGTAAAATTTTTCCACATTAACAACACACTTCCAACACAATATGATACGATTATCAGCTATTATACTTATCCTGTTGGTAGCTCTTTGTTCATTTATTTCTTCACAACAATTGTTGGTTTCTCAGAAGGCAGCATGTTGGTTGGGCAATTCTTCCTAATTGCATCATGTCTTTATGCCATGTTTGGAGCGCTTCGTGATGACCGTCGTGTGTTGATGATTGCCATGATTTTTGCATCATTTGCAGCTTTTAATACTTTCAATATTGCCATTCGTTTGAATAATCTACTGGTTGACTTTTTGTTGCCAGCTTTGGCTCTAGCAGCGATAGCAGGATGTTTTGCCTATCGCAATCGTTTCTGGATGCTGTCAATTCATATGATGGTTGTACTTGGCATGCTAAGTATTGTTAAGGTTAGTGGTTTGTTCTTTGTATTGCTTGCTTTAATTGTTTACATCGTTTGTATGATACGCTTATTTGTCCAAAAAAGGGCACGTTTGAAAGCACTTAGTATGATGTTGCTTACTTTAGCTGCAAGCTTCTTACCATTTCTTATTTGGCAAAGACACGTTTCAGCTAATTTCCCTGATGTGGCTAATGCAAGACATGCGGTATCAATGGCGGATTTAGGGAAAATCTTGTCTGGTCATATTTCAGGCGTCCCAGAAAAAATCATCAATTTATTTGTAAAATCAATTTTTGATGTTAGCAGTTTAGCGA
>CACYDA010000130.1 GCA_902773095.1 uncultured Lachnospiraceae bacterium
AACACTTGAAGCGGTATATGTTCCATATGCATACTATATGAAAATCATAACTGAGATAACAGCAGCCGCCATGCTCATCACAGTAGCATATTACACAGGTATTGCAGAAGAATAAAAAACAGACTGATAACCACAGTTGAAGATTATGAACCGTATACCCCAATCTTTGTTATAGAGGATGCCTGATTATTAATGAAGTTGGCAGATGTGTATTTGATAAAGAGAACACCAGAATGTTTTTTGATGTAATAGACAGACGATACAGTAAAGAGGATCAGACAATATGATATTTGCCAGTAATAAGACACCTGATAAGTGGGGCGAATTTTTGGTGAAGATTCATCTTTATTATGTGCACTTAACCGGATTTTTGATGATGCTCCTGAGGTTTTAAAAATATTCGTAGCAAGTTTGATGATAAATTAAGTAACTTTAACTCCATTCATGAAACAACCTTAAAAAAATGAGATATCTACTTGAATTTTTTTGGGATTGTGTTAAACTTGTTTGCGTGTGTATACTTGTTAACACTAAAATATGAAGAAAAAAATACAATTTTATGTGAGACTGACAGTTTAATAGCAAAACAGTCTCCACCGGAAAGGCATGGTTTTATGAATATTAAAAGAGAAGATATTAGAAATATTGCGATTATTGCTCACGTAGATCATGGTAAGACGACGCTCGTCGACCAGCTGCTTAAGCAAAGTGGAACCTTCAGAGAGAACCAGGAAGTTGCAGAGAGAGTAATGGATTCCAATGATCTTGAGAGGGAACGTGGTATAACTATTCTTTCTAAAAATACTGCTGTGAATTATAATGGAATTAAAATTAATATTATTGATACACCGGGACACGCTGATTTTGGCGGAGAAGTTGAGCGTGTACTCAAAATGGTAAATGGTGTTGTACTTGTAGTTGATGCATTTGAGGGAGCAATGCCACAGACAAAATTTGTTTTGAAAAAGGCATTAGAACTAGATTTACCTGTTATTGTATGTATCAATAAAATTGACAGACCTGAGGCAAGACCTGATGAAGTGATAGATGAAGTCCTTGAATTATTCATGGAGCTTGACGCATCAGATGAGCAGCTTGACTGTCCATTTGTATATGCTTCTGCTAAGGCAGGACATGCTATCCTTGAGCTGGATGATACACCTGAAAATATGACTCCATTATTTGAGACAATTATTAATTATATTCCGGCGCCGGAGGGAGATCCGGATGCAGATACACAAGTATTAATCAGTACGATAGATTATAATGAATATGTCGGAAGAATAGGTGTTGGAAAAGTTGACAACGGAAAATTGAAAGTGAATCAGGAAGTTGTTCTGGTTAACCATCATGATCCTGACTATAGGAAGAAAGTGAAAATCAGCAAGCTGTATGAGTTTGAAGGTCTTAACAAGGTAGAAGTGACAGAAGCAGCGATTGGTTCTATTGTTGCTATTTCCGGTATTTCTGACATTCATATTGGTGATACCATCTGTTCGCCTGAAAATCCTGTTGCAATTCCATTTCAGAAGATTTCAGAACCTACAATTGCAATGCAGTTTAACGTGAATGACAGTCCGCTCGCAGGACTTGAAGGCAAGTTTGTGACCTCAAGACATTTAAGAGACAGGCTATTTAGAGAGTTGAATACAGATGTCAGCCTCAGGGTTGAAGAAACGGATACTACTGAGAGTTATAAGGTTTCCGGAAGAGGAGAACTTCATCTGTCTGTTTTAATCGAAAACATGAGACGTGAAGGATACGAATTTTCTGTTAGTAAAGCGGAAGTTCTTTACAAAACAGATGAAAAGGGCAAAAAGCTAGAACCTATGGAATTGGCATACATTGATGTGCCGGAAGAATTTGCCGGAAGCATTATTCAGAAACTCAGTGAAAGAAAAGGAGAACTTATGTCTATGTCAACTGTAAATGGCGGATACACAAGACTTGAGTTTTCAATTCCGGCACGTGGATTGATTGGGTATCGTGGAGAATTTATGACAGATACAAAAGGAAATGGAATTATTAATACGATTTTTTTTTTTTTTTTTCCATATAAGGGAGATATTCAGTACAGAAAACAAGGTTCACTCATTGCATTTGAAGCGGGAGAGGCTGTCACGTATGGTCTGTTCAATGCACAGGAAAGAGGAACATTATTTATCGGACCGGGCGAAAAGGTGTATTCAGGAATGGTAGTCGGACAGCATGGAAAACCGGAAGATGTTGAAATTAATGTCTGCAAGAAAAAGCAGCTTACCAATACACGTGCGTCAGGTTCAGATGATGCACTGAAACTGACACCGAAGAGGGTATTAAGTCTGGAACAGAGTTTGGAGTTTATTGATACGGATGAACTTCTTGAAGTAACACCAACCAGTCTTCGTATCAGAAAAAAGATTTTAGACCCTACCCTTAGAAAACGAGCTTCTTTTAAAAAGAATTAATGAAGCAACTTTACAGAAAATGATAATTCAAGTATACTAAACAGTGTTGAGGGAAAAAACGGATGCGCTTTGATAGTGTTTTCGATTAAAAATATTATATTTTGTGGAGGTAACACGATGGAAAAGATAAAAATGACAACACCTTTGGTAGAGATGGACGGAGATGAGATGACAAGAATTCTCTGGCAGATGATTAAGGACGAACTTTTAACTCCGTTTATTGAGCTTAACACAGAGTATTATGATCTGGGTCTTGAACATAGAAATGAGACAGATGATAAAGTTACATTTGAGTCAGCAGAAGCTACCAAGAAATATGGTGTTGCAGTAAAATGTGCAACAATTACACCTAATGCTGCAAGAATGACAGAATACAATTTAAAAGAGATGTGGAAGAGTCCGAATGGTACAATCCGTGCGATTCTGGATGGTACTGTTTTCAGAGCGCCGATCGTTGTTAAAGGAATTGAGCCATGTGTACGTAACTGGAAAAAGCCAATCACTCTTGCCAGACATGCGTATGGTGATGTATACAAAGCAACAGAGATGAAAGTTCCGGGAAAAGGAAAGGCAGAACTTGTCTTTACGGATGAGAATGGAAATGAGACAAGAGAGCTGATTCATGAGTTTAATGGACCCGGAATATTGCAGGGACAGCATAATTTAGAGAGTTCCATTGAGAGTTTTGCAAAAAGTTGTTTTGAATATGCGCTTTCAACAAAGCAAGATTTATGGTTTGCTACAAAAGATACTATTTCTAAGAAATATGATCATACATTTAAGGATAAGTTCCAGGAAATATTTGATGCGCAGTACAAAGAAAAATTTGAGCAGGCAGGTATCACCTATTTTTATACATTGATCGATGATGCGGTTGCACGTGTGATGAAGTCTGAAGGTGGATATATCTGGGCTTGTAAGAATTATGATGGTGATGTGATGAGTGATATGGTATCATCTGCGTTCGGTTCACTTGCTATGATGACTTCCGTACTTGTTTCACCACAGGGTTATTATGAATATGAGGCAGCTCATGGAACTGTTCAGAGACATTATTACAAGCATTTGAATGGTGAAGAGACTTCTACGAACTCTGTTGCAACAATATTTGCATGGTCAGGAGCTCTTAGAAAACGTGGTGAACTTGATGGAAATGATGCACTTGTTCAATTTGCTGACAAGTTGGAGAAAGCTTGTATTTCTACGATCGAGTCAGGAAAGATGACAAAGGATCTGGCATTGATTACATCGATAGAGAATCCTACAGTGCTTAACAGTGAGGGATTCATTAAGGCAATCAGAGAAAATCTGGAACAGATGTTATAGTGATTGATTCAATAATGATAGGAAAAGAAGAGCTGGTGAATGCCGGCTCTTTCATCAATCAAATGAATGGAATAAAGGAGAAGTATTTTGGAGATGATTAATGGAAGAAGGATATATACCGGTCAGATTTACCGGCATTTTAAAAATAAGCTGTATCAGATTATCGCAGTAGCTAATCATTCTGAAACAGGGGAAAAACTGGTGGTTTATCAACAACTGTATGGTAAATATGAAGTGTATGCAAGACCACTTGAAATGTTTATGAGTGAGGTTGATAGAAATAAATATCCTGATGTGGCGCAGAAATACAGGTTTGAATTGGTAGAACGTGAAGAACTGGTAAATCAACCGGAAGTTGTGGAAAATGAAACACTTGTGAATCAACAGGAAGCTGTGGAGCATGAGAAATTTGTGAATCAACAGGAAGTTGTGGAGCATGAGAAATTTGTGAATCAACAGGAAGCTGTGGAGCATGAGAAATTTGTGAATCAACAGGAAACTGTGGAACATGAGGAATTTGTGAATCAACAAGAAGTTATGGAACATGAAGAATTTGTAGATCACGATGAACAAAACGTGGATTATTTCTTTGAGGAAGAACAAAAAACGGAAAGAAACGAAGAAACGGTTAATCCAAATCTGCTTAAGTTTCTGGATGCGGATACTTATGAAGATAAAAGAAATATTCTGGTAAGAATGAAAAGCGAAATGACAGACAGACTGATTGATGATATTGCTGCTTCTTTAGATGTGACTGTAGAGCAGGGGGATATTGAAGAGAGATATATCAGTTTGTTATATTGCATTGATATGTTGGCAAAATTTGAAGTGAATAGATTTAGATAAATAACTGATCTCAGGAAAAAAACTTCGTCATACAAAATGGCGAAGTTTTTATTTCATGAATTTATTTAATAATAGTTCCGATTTTGTGTCTGACACCTGATTTTGCTTTTTCTACATTGGTGATGATTGCAATTCTGTCTTTTCCGGCTTCCACAAAATTCAATGCTGCCTGGATTTTTGGCAGAGTAGTGAGTTCATCAAGTTTTCCGGCGTCAATCAGATTGTTTGCCTCTTCTATCGTTAATTCTTTTAAAGGAACAGTGCCTCCTTCATCATCCATAATCTGTACATAGTCATCGGAAGTGAGGATCATCAGTTCATCAGCGTCAAGCATATCAGCCATTTTTGCTGCAGTATAGTCTTTTTCGATGATGGCACTTGCACCTTTTAGCCCCTGAGACTGTTCAAGTACAGGAATACCACCGCCACCGGCTGCGATTACCAGCTGGTTGGCATCCACCAGTGCTTTGATCGCATCTATTTCATAGATATCAATCGGCTGAGGAGAAGCAATAATTCTTCTGTATCCTTTGCCTTCTTCTGTTTCTTCATAAATGACGTAATTTCCTTTATGTTCTTCTATATCAGCTTCTTCTTTTGTCATATATCTTCCAATCACTTTGGTAGGGGTGTGGAATGCTTTGTCAAAAGGGTCAACCCGAACTTGGGTGATAATGGTTGATACAGGTTTATAAATTCCACGATGTAAAAGCTCTGTTCTGATTGCATTTTGTAAATCAAACCCGATATATCCCTGACTCATGGCACCACAAATTGACATAGGTGCAACGGTATAATTTGAATCAAGACGGCTAAACTCTGTCATAGCAGTCTGAATCATACCAACCTGTGGACCATTACTGTGTGTGATTACCACTTCATACTTTTCTTCTACTAAATCGGCAATGGCTTTGGCTGCTTTCTTAACATTTTTCTGTTGTTTTGGAAAAGTATTTCCAAAACAGTTGCGTCCTAAAGCCACAACTATTTTCTTTTTATTCATAAAATCCTCCTTGTAAAGTAGTTTTTAGGTAATTCTTAAATGCATTTCGCACATAATCTTATTTCATAATTATAATTTATAATACAAAAAAATACAAGTAACTATGTATTACAATAAATACAAAAATAAGCAAGTAAAGGTTGACATGCATCGTATAATTGTATACAATCATACGAGAATACACAAATAAAGAAAGGATAAGCGTGATATTTTCTGTCAGTACGGTACAAAGGAATGTTCTGAAATGTTAATGTCATGCTGGTAAATAGGATGGATAACAGACCGGTTGTAATGAATAAAAAAACAAATTTGCTTGAACTTGAGGAGCATTTCTATCATCTGGTAGATGTAGATAAACCTAATGTATATCATAATCTTTTTCCGTATGATGAAGTGCCTAAAATTGCATTTAATGACAGAATAGTGCCACATAATCTTCCGGAAAGCATCTGGATTACAGATACTACATTCAGAGACGGACAACAGTCAAGACAACCCTATACGACAGAACAGATTGTAACAATCTATGATTATTTAAATAAATTGGGTGGAGAAAATGGAATCATCAGACAGAGTGAATTTTTCCTCTACAGCAAGAAGGATAGAGATGCTGTCTATAAATGTATGGAAAGAGGATACAAGTTTCCTGAAATCACAAGCTGGATCAGGGCGAGCAAAAAGGATTTTGAGCTTGTAAAAGAAATTGGGATGAAAGAGACGGGAATACTTGTAAGCTGCTCAGATTATCATATTTTTTATAAGATGAAAATGAACAGAAGAGAATGTATGAATCATTATTTAAGTGTAGTGAGAGAATGCTTAGAGACAGGTGTGAGTCCAAGATGTCATCTCGAGGATATTACCCGTTCAGATATTTATGGATTTGTGATCCCATTTTGTCTTGAACTAATGAAATTGCAGGATGAATACAACATTCCGGTGAAGATTAGAGCATGTGATACCATGGGATATGGAGTCAATTTTGCTGGTGCAGTGATTCCTCGGTCTGTTCAGGGAATCATCTACGGACTTACCACTCATGCAGGAGTTCCTTCAAGTCAGTTAGAATGGCATGGACATAATGATTTCTATAAAGCAGTGACAAATTCTACTACAGCATGGCTGTATGGAGCAAGCGGTGTGAACTGTTCCTTATTTGGCATAGGGGAGCGTACAGGAAACACACCTCTTGAGGCAATGGTATTTGAATATGCCCAGTTGAAAGGTACTCTGGATGGAATGGATACGACGGTGATAACCGATCTTGCGGAATATTTCGAAAAAGAGATTGGTTATCACATGCCTGAGAGAACACCTTTTGCAGGAAAGAATTTCAATGTCACCAGAGCAGGAATCCATGCAGACGGACTATTGAAAAATGAAGAGATTTATAATATATTTGATACAGAAAAATTTTTAAAGCGTCCTGTGCTTGTAGCAGTGTCAAATACATCAGGTCTTGCGGGAATCGCACATTGGATCAATACTTATTTTAAACTGCCGGAGGAGAAAAAAGTTGACAAAGGTTCTCTGCTTGTAAAGAATGTAAAAGAATGGGTGGATGCGGAATATGAGGCAGGAAGAGTCACCGTCATCACAGATCAGGAATTACTGAGAGTGATCGATGATGTCAATCATAAGCTTGGAGGCGAACCATTGGTGACAGGTCTGAAATAAAGTTGAGAGAAGGTATTATGGTGGAGCAAGAGTTGATAAAAGAAGGAGAAAAGCATCCAATTTATTCCCTTCAGACAAGAGTTTTTGAAAAACTGCGGGAAGATATCTTAAATGGTGTATATAAAAAAGGGGATGAATTAAGAGAAAAGACAATTGGTGAACAGCTTGGAGTCAGCCGTACACCTGTGAGAGAGGCAATCAGACAGTTGGAATTGGAAGGTCTGGTAAGCATTACCCCTAATAAAGGAGCATCAGTAGTAGGTTTAAGTGCAAAAGATTTAAAAGATATTTATGAGATGCGGGCCAGACTGGAAGGAATGTGCGCAAGATGGGCTGTGAAAAATGCGGTAGATGAAAAGATAGAAAAACTTGAGGAAATTGTAGATTTATCAGAATTTCACTGTGCAAAAGGCAGATATGAAAAGGTACTTGAACTTGATAATGAGTTTCATGAACTTCTGTATCATATGGCAGACAGCAAAATGCTTTATCATGTCATGGCTGATTTTCACCATTATCTTCAAGTCATTCGAAAAAAGACATTGTCATCTCATGAAAGAGTAATCAATTCGTCAAAAGAACATAGAGCAATTATCAATGCGATTAAGGAAAGAGATGAGGAGATGGCTGAAAAATCAGCTATTCTCCATATCAAAAATACGATAAAGAATATTGAAGATCATCATTTGTGGCCAGAGGAGTGAAAACAGTCTTTCATTTTATGAGAGACTGTTATTTCTATACAACTAACATTAAAAAAGCGGAGTTTCGCAATCACCTAGAGGATATTCTAAGAAAATGGAGAGATAAAGTATTGAAAGAAAAAAGAGGAAAACAAAAAGCTTCAAAAAAGAAATCGAATCAAAAAAACAGTCGAAAATTAAGAATTATATTCATTGTCATCATGACCGTACTGATTGGAACAGGAATTCTATGGCTGGTGAGTGAAAAGGATTCAAAAGCAGTACGGGTGAAATATCTTGAATTTTATCATTCATTTGAAAATGGTGAAATTCGTACCGTGACCATTAGATCAGATAAGGTAGAATTTAAAAAACATGATGATGAAACTCTGTATTACACTGACAATCCTGAATATGAAGGATTCAAGGAAAAGCTTTTATTGGCCGGTGTTGATGTGAAAAATGAAAATTCGGCACAAGATGTATTGTTATTCGTACTTGATTTACTGTATTATGTTATCTTTTTTGGAATGATTGCTTACCTGATCTATAAGTTGGTGAGTACTATTAATCAATCCTTTAAGGTAATCAGGCATACCAAAACATCATTTGATGATATAGCAGGTATGGAACAACTGAAAAAAGAGATGAAAAATACGGTTGAAATCTTTAAAAATCCTGAAAAATATGAACAGTTGGGTATCAGACCTACAAAGGGAATTATTTTGGAAGGACCACCGGGAAATGGAAAAACTCTATTTGCCAAGGCTCTTGCAAATGAGGCAGGGGTGAATTTTATTGCCACAAAAGGGGCAGATTTTCAGAGTGTGTTTATGTCACTTGGGAGCAAAAAGTTAAAGATGTTGTTTAGCAGAGCAAGAAAACACAAGCCATGTATCGTTTTTATTGATGAATTTGACGGAATTGGAGAGAGAAGAAATTATGATGGAACCGGTGTGGACAAAGAAAATAACCGTATCATTACGACAATGCTCAATGAAATGGACGGATTTTCCGGCAATGAAGGAATCTTAGTCATAGCTGCAACAAACTCGTATCATTCATTAGATGAAGCACTGATCAGACCTGGCAGATTTGATTTAAAGTATAAGATTCCAAATCCTGATTTGGAAACAAGAATGGAATTGATCAGATTGTACACAAAGTCAAAAAAATTGGATTCTGACATCAGGATAGAAGCATTGGCAAATGCATTTGAGGGGAAGAGCTGTTCAGCGATTGAAACGATTTTAAATGAGGCAGCTGTGACAGCAATTGCAAACAACATAGAAAGAATCAATATGGAATGTTTGTTAGAAGCATGCAAAAAAACGGGAATCAAAGTAAAATTGTAGAAATATAATTACTTGTTTTGGAATACTTTGACATACAAATAAAACATATGTTATACTTGGTAATAGCAGCCGGTCAGACTGACCGATGAATATGAAAAAGTGCGAGGGAAAAAAGGTGAATGGTGAAAAAAGTGATTCTGTAAATATGATAAAGAAACGAAGGTTTCGTTTGAAATCACAGCAGTTGATTCCGCTGAGTTTTTTAGTTGCGATTATGATAGGAACAGCTCTTTTAAAACTGCCGATAGCCACAGTAGAAGGAGAAAGTACCAGCCTGTTAACAGCCTTGTTTACAGCAGTTACTTCGCTTTGCGTGACAGGACTTGTGGTAGTTGATACATATGCACATTGGACATTATTTGGGAAAATTGTGATATTGATTATGATTCAGATTGGCGGACTTGGAATTATCGCAGTGACATCAGCATTGATGCTCATGTTTCGAAAAAAGGTTTCCATTGGTCAGCAATTAATGATTCTTGATTCCTTTAATTTGAACACATTATCAGGTGTGATGCATTTTTTGGTAAAAGTTTTTACAGGAACCCTTCTGGTGGAAGGAATGGGAGCCATTTTGTATATGTTTGTGTTTATCCCGCAGTTTGGAACATTAAGAGGAATCTGGTATTCATGTTTTACTTCTGTTTCTGCTTTTTGTAATGCGGGCATTGATATCATAGGACCAAACAGTCTGATAGAGTATAATCATAATTACCCTGTTATGATTACTACGATGTTATTGATTGTTCTTGGCGGACTTGGTTATGTTGTATGGTTCGACATTAACTCTGGTATTGATCGGGGAATGAAGTGCAGATATCCTGTTCGAACAGTGTTTAAAAGATTAGGAGAGCATACAAAACTCGTCATCAATTTGACATTGGTATTGATTGGTTTTGGTTCAATCTGTGTTTTCATCATGGAATACCATAATCCATTGACAATTGGTAATATGTCCATTGGAGATAAAGTATTGAATAGTTTATTTCAATCAGTCACATTTAGGACGGCAGGTTTTGCGGCTGTTCCACAGCAGGCATTAAAAGATGAAACTTGTATGGTAGGACTGTTTTTAATGTTTATCGGTGGTTCTCCGATTGGAACAGCAGGTGGTGTGAAAACGGTAACGATGTTTGTTGTCTTGCTCAATGCAGTGGCATTCATCAGAAGTAGAAATGAAAGTGTTGTGTTTGGAAAGAAGATTCCGTTAGACCTGATTCGAAAAGCTACAGCCATTGTGACAGTTAGTTTTGTGACATCATTTATATTAATGATTCTTCTGATGATGACAGGTAATGTAAATCTTGTTGATGCTTCCTATGAAATTTTTAGTGCAACGGCAACCGTAGGATTGTCAAGAAATCTGACCTCTACATTAAATGAATCAGGAAAGATTATTGTTATCATTGGAATGTATTTAGGAAGAATAGGACCGATATCTATGGGAATGTTTTTTAGTTCAGGAAAAGAGCAGAAAAACAAGATCAGGTTTGCACAAGGTCAGTATTTTGTAGGTTAATAGTAAAAAGGAGAATGAAATGAATAAATCGATAGCAGTGTTTGGTTTGGGAAGATTCGGTCGCAGCCTTGCAACAGAATTATACAATTCCGGTGTGGATGTGATGGTAGTAGATAAAAATGAATATTTAGTAAATGAATTTAGTGGTAAAAGCAGTTATGCGGTAATCGCAGATTTGACCAATGAAGAATCTATTAAAGATATTGGAATAGAAAACATGGATGTGGTAGTGGTGACGATGGGGTCTGACCTGACAGCGAGTATCATGTCGGTTATGGTTGCCAAGGAAGTCGGAGTACCATATGTAATTGCAAAGGCCGCTGATGTAAGAATGGGTAATATTCTTACAAAAATGGGAGCAGATAAGGTCATTTATCCTGAAGAAGAGATGGGAATAAGAACTGCCCAGACCATTGTGTCAGATGATTTTCTTGACTACTTTAATATAGATAATAATCTGTGCATATTGGAGATGAAAACGAAGCCGGAGTGGGTTGGAAAAAATCTTATTGATCTGGATTTGAGAAATAAATATCATATCAATGTGGTAGCGATCAAGTATCACAGTAAAATGCATTCATCTATTGACCCTAACAGGCCTTTAGAAGCAGACTCCAGATTAGTTGTCATTATTGAAAAATCACAATTGGCGAAAATCAGACGAGATAAGTAGTTAATTGGAAAAACAATAGAATGATACAAATGATGCCATCTTATTAGTATTTCATACCATAAAGTCAAAAGCAGCATGAAAAGGGTAGCCTTTTTGCTGCTTTTTTGTATTATTTGCTGTTTTTTGGGAAACTGACTCAACTTTGATCTTGTGTATCAGTAATAGAAAAATGCAATAATTTGCTATTGTAATTTTCAATAACTAATCAATTTGATATTGCTTGACATAAATTATCAAATGAAATATAATCCAAATCACACCTTAATTCATTGTATTCATAGGTAAATACTATGAATGAAATCTGTACAGATTTTTCTATAGTCAAGGAAAAATCTAATATTGATGGAAAGGATATAGGCAGAATAGTTATTTCTAATTTAAAGAAATTTAGCTGAAATGAGTTTTCTGCGGATTGGTAAAAATATGAAAAAAATAATGTCATACAAAATATCGGCCGTGATCAACTTGTTGATTTCAATATTTCTTTTGATATCGATTCATACATTTGCAAAGCCATGTCAGGGTATTATGGATATGCCTTGTAATTTCAGTGTAAGCGCGTCTGATCGAATTTTGATTATTGTGATTATTCTCAGTATGGGAAAATGGTTCGTACAGGATATTAAAGGAACGTTGTTTTTAAATGTTGCTTCAGTGGCGGCAGGGATTGAACTTGTGTTTATTCAAAGTGTTGGTCGATGTCAGGTAAATTCTATGACTTGCAACACGAATACATTTCCGGTATTAAAAGTAGGTTCATTGCTTCTTGTATTATTTACAGTGATATTTCAGGTGGCGCATTTGATAGGAGGAAAAAAATGTTAACAGCAAATCGATTTGCATTGCAAAGGATTAATCATCAGCGTTTCAGAAGTCTGATTTTCTTTTTTCTGGTATTCATTGCTTCAACTTGTATTTTCGGCACAGATGTTTTTATGGAGAATATGGAGTCAGGTGTAAAACATGCTGAGAATAAAATTGGAGCGGATATTATTGTTGTGCCTTCAGATTATAGTGATGATGCAAAAGAAGTTTTATTTGAGGGAAATGCCTGTACAATTCTATTCCAAAATAGTCCTGTAGAGAAAATAAAAACTGTGGAAGGTGTAAAGCATGTGAGTGAGCAATTGTACCTTAAAACTTTGAAAATGGATTGTTGTTCTGCAGCAGGAGTTCAGATTATTGCGATTGATATTCATTCGGATTTTGCAGTTGGTGAATGGTTAAAGAACAAAGGAATTGAAAAACTTGGAGAAGATGAGTTGATTGTGGGTTCTGATTGTGGACTTCAGGTAGACGAGAAAATCGGGTTTTACGACAGAATATTTACTGTAGCTGCGGTATTGGAAGAAACAGGGATGGGATACGATGAAAGTGCATTTATTTCTTTTGAAGCAGCCAATAAGATTACAGCAAACCCACAATATAAAGAGCTGTTTCATGAAAAGACCGGATTATCATCTATGGTGTTGATTGATGTGGATGAAAGATACGAGACAGATACTGTGCAGAAGAATATCATAAATATTTCATATAATGATGGAGTTTCTGTATATTCTACAAGTAGACTGGCGGAAAAACTAGTGAGACAGGTTAACTATTTTCATTGTCTAAGCTATATAATGAATGCTTTTGTAATATTACTGGCGACGGTAGCCTTATTTTCGCTCATAACAGTTAGCTTTCATCAACGAAGAAATCAAGTTGGTAGTTTGTTATCTGTTGGAATAGGAAAGAAAAAAATAATGCAGGTATTCTTAATTGAATATATCTATCTGATGTTAGCAGGAATCGTATCAGGTATTATACTCACAATAGTATTTTTACTACCACTTCACAGTGTGATTAAGCAGACACTCCATCTTCCCTACATATTTATTGGTTTTTACAGGATTGCTTTTCTGAGTTTTAAAACAATTGGAATCAATTTTGCAATTTTGTTGTTGGCGTTATCCTTTTCATTTTATCAGATTATGAAACTTGAGCCGGCAATTCTTGCAGAAGAGCAGGTGTGACATCTGATGTGAAAGATAATTCATTATTTAAAATAGAGATTGATAGCATTATTAAATCCGAAGGAGAATAGGTAAAATGAATTTAAAGGTTGACAATATTTCAAAGAAATTTGGAAATAATGGATTGAAAGAGATTGGATTTTTATTGCAGCAAGGAGATTTTCTATGTATTACAGGGCAGTCAGGCTGTGGTAAAACGACTTTATTAAATATTGTGTCAGGAATGCTTACTCCAGATACTGGGGATGTCTACATTAATGAAAAAAATATTTATTATGATATGAAAGAAAAAGAAAGGACACAGTTAAGAAATCAGACAATAGGATATATGATGCAGGGAAATTCTCTGATACCGGATTTAACTGTGTGGCAGAATATTATTTGTCCAGTTGAACTTGTAGGAAAAAAAGTGAATCAAAAAGAAGTGAAGAAACTGGTAAAAAAACTTGGAATTGATAATGTATGTGAGTCATTTCCATCTGATATTTCAGGTGGAGAATATAGACGGGTTCTTCTTGCAAGAGTAATGATGTTGAATACTGAAATATTACTAGTTGATGAGCCAACATCTAATCTGGATGAAAATAGCGCCAAAATTGTGAGAGAAGTATTATATGAAATGCACAAGGAGAAAGGAGTAAGTATCATCGTTGTTACACACGATCAAGAGTTCTTTGCATATCATCCAAAGAGGTTAAGTTTATATTAACAAAAATATGTGATAAAGATGTTTGAAAGGAGAAAGGAAATGGTAAAAATAGTGAATAAAAAGGATATCATATACATGATGATTTTCGTAGTTTTGGTGTGTTGCGGATGTGGCAGTAAAGTAAAAAGTGTTTCAGATAAAACACCTGAATCCAATGAAAAAAACAGTCAGGTTTTTGTACAGAATAATTCAGAAAATACAGTAATGATAAATGAAGAAAATCAAGAAATAACAGATGGAAGATCAGAAGAAATACAGGAGAGTGTTAAGAGTTTTTATGGAATTTTAATTGATGAAGACTGCAGTGATTTTGAAGACCCGCCAAAGCATGACCTGCCATGTATGTTGATGTATTCTTGTCGTGATAGTGGGTATGGTCTTAATATATTGCAGGATGATGGTACGTACGAGTTTATTATGTTTAATGAAAATGGTCAAAAGTTGTCATGGGACTATTTAAATAAGACGACAAGAATGAATGGATTATATGTGACAGTTACAGGAATATATGAAGATGGAGTTATTAAAGTACAGTCTTTAATAGAAAGTTGAAAAAGGAGGATATAAAGATGAGCATGAAGAAAGAAAGAAAAACACATTTGAGTTGGAGATTAAAAATTGCATCAATGTTACTTGCATTTGTGATATTTGTCAGTGTAGTGAATTATGTCAGAATTATCAGTATTATTGCTTCAGAGAATGTCAAGACAGATCGTAGAGAGGATGTTCAAACTGTAGTCACAGAATACAGTGATTTATGGACTGGAGATATTTCAGTAAAGGCAGGAATTCCGGTAAAATGGTATGTGAATGTACCTGAAGGGAGCACTTTACTTGGATGTAAGGCAACAATTAAGATTCCAGGGCTTGGATGGGGAACTGATACACATAATAAAGATGAGGGACATTTAAAACTTGTAGAGGGAAATAATCTTGTATATGAATTTACACCAATAGAAGAGGAAGATATTCTATTTACCTGCTGGATGGGGTCAGGCTGTCATCACAATTATATACATGTGGTAGAAGAAGATACAAATACGTATGAAAGTGTTGGTATTGTCACAGAAGACAGTGAAAAGAATACGGATGATCAAAAGAATTCGTTAGAGACAACAGAATCTGAAAGTAATGGTAAGAAAGAGACTAACAATAATGCGAAAACAGAAAGTGATGTTACTGGCAGCACCAAAAATAATGTAGAAAAACAAGCAGATAATGATATCAAAATTTCTAAAAATGCCATTGACACTTCAACTGTTGTGGACGAAATAAACATTGATTCACAAAGTGATACAGTAGCAGCTGGTTCTGATCATAAATCAGCTCCGCAAACAGGTGATAGTGGAAGCGAATGGATAGTGGTAATGTTGATAGCTTCATTTATGACCGTCATTAATTTTTCATATCACCAATATTCAAGAGAATAATATTAAAAGGTGGATGATACAGGACAGTATAGTCAGTTATCATCCACCTTAATTTGTTATTCTAATTTGTTCCTGAATGCGACTGGTATTCCAAACGCATTTCAAATCATTAGTTCTTTTTTTTGCGTACAATAATGATGACAATCACAATAATAACAATTAAAATTGCAATCCAGATAAAGATACATAGTCCTAATGGATGTGGACAGAAGCCACAAATAGAACATTTATCTTCTTTTTCTTCATCTACAGTAGTATCCTCCGATTGATCTTTTGCTTCGGTGACAGTTTCCTTTTCACCTTCTTTGATTTCTTTGGTACCAAATGTCAATACCTCAGAATAGTCGGAGTATAAGTCTTCCTCGCCTTCCTGCGTGCAATAGTAACGACAACGAAGTTCAATTGGTGTTCCTTCTTCAATTACCTTTCCTTCTTCTAATA
>CACYDA010000131.1 GCA_902773095.1 uncultured Lachnospiraceae bacterium
ACAGATTTTGAAAGAATAAGGACTATGAAAGAAACATGACGTTTCGTCGGAATGGAGAATCGTATGGAAGTATCATTTATTACACCGTTTTATGATGGAAACAGATATATTGACAAACTGATTAAGATGGTGAATGCAAACGCAGTTGAGTTTCATAAAGAATATCCGGACAAAGAGGTAGAATTACTGATTGTCAATGATAGTCCGGACATCAAGGTAAAGGATCTCTCAAAGTATAAAAACCTTCAAATAAAAGTGAAAATCCGTAGGAATCTCGAAAACAGTGGAATCCACTATTCGAGAATCAATGGCTTAACCCATGCATGTGGGAAGTATGTCGTCTTTCTTGACCAGGATGATGAGATTTCCAAATCATTTTTAATCAGCCAGTATAACAGCATAGGAAGCGCAGATCTCGTCGTGTGTAAAGGTGCACATCGATATCCGGACAAAACAGTGTTTTATTATAAAAACAGGTATCAGTTTGAAGCGGTGAAGGATGTTAGAAAATATCTGGCCATCCGGCAGATGATTGCCTCACCGGGACAGTGCCTGATCCGAAAATCGTCAATACCTAAGGAATGGTATCTTCACATTATGAGAAAGAATGGTGCAGATGACTTCTTTTTATATATACTGATGTTTGCAAAGGGATGTCGTTTTAAGACAAATAGCAAAGTTTTGTACCATCATGTGATTACAGGAGAAAATGCATCGGCAGATTTTAGAAAAATGGATGAATCGGTGAATGAAATGCTGATCATTTTGGAAGAGATTGATTATTTTGATAAAAAAGATTTACAAACATTTAAAAGATCCAACAGATATAAGCAGAATTTCAGATATGCCGGCAAACTGATGAAGATGGTATATTCCTTAGAAAATTTTGATCTGGCATTATTCAATATCATTTTTGAACTCAATTCCGTATTACGAGAATAAATTCTGTGTTTTGGAAATGAATTCCGTACTGCGAAACTGATTCAAAAGGTCTTAGCAACAATGAAAGTGGAAGATGGTTATGGGAAAATTGGTTAACAGTAAAGCATATAAATTAAGAGTTTTGGTATTGGTAGTATTTGATATTATTGTGATACAATTATCAGCCTTTTTTGGACTATATATCAGATATGATTTCAAATTTGGGGACATGGATCCGAAGTTTCTACATTCGGTTTTAGTGTATGCGCCTGTCAATACGCTTATCACAATTATCATATTTTTATTATTCAGGTTGTATTCCAGCATTTGGAAATACGCAAGTGTCGATGAAATGCTGAATATTGTTTTTTCATGTGCTTTTTGCTTTTTGATTGAAATTATAGAAATGATCTTTTTTGGGTACACGGTTCCAAGAAGTCATCCGTTTATCTATGCCATCGTTCTGCTCACAGGTACAGTGATTGTCAGATTTGGGTACCGCTTTTTGAGGGCGTTTCGATATGATGCCATTGGTACAAAGGGTGGAATGGCTACCATGATCATTGGTGGAGGTCAGGCGGCTGCTATGCTGATCAAGGAGATCAAAACTTCTGAATTTGCAAAATATAATTACAAGGTACGATGTATTATTGATGACGACGAGAAAAAGCTGGGGAAATATGTATCCGGTATTAAGATTGTGGGTAACCGAAATACAATAATGGAAAATGTGAAAAAATATAATATCGAAATGATTATCATTGCCATTCCTACTGCCAGCAATAAAGTCATCAGGGATATTTTGGATATCTGTAAAGAGACCGATTGTAAGCTGAAGAAAATTCCCGGCATCTATCAGCTTGTTAACGGAAGTGTAAGTGTGAATGATATTAAAAATGTCGAGATCGATGATTTGCTTGGAAGAGAACCAATTAAAGTTGATCTTGACAGCATTATGGGATATGTAAGCGGACAGACGGTTCTTGTGACAGGGGGAGGCGGTTCCATCGGAAGTGAACTTTGCAGACAGATTGCAATGCATGAGCCGAAATGTCTTATTGTAGTGGATATTTATGAGAATAATGCATATGATATAGAACAGGAATTAAAAGACAAGTTCAAAGAACTGAATCTGGTGGTATTGATTGCCTCTGTGAGAAATACCCACAGGATGAATGAGATTTTTGCAAAATACAGGCCGGATATTGTCTATCATGCAGCAGCACACAAACATGTTCCACTCATGGAAAACAGTCCCAATGAGGCAATTAAGAATAATGTATTTGGAACATACAAGACAGCTGTTGCGGCAGCCGAACACGGAGTGAAAAAGTTTGTCCTAATCTCAACAGATAAGGCGGTCAATCCGACCAATATCA
Organism: uncultured Lachnospiraceae bacterium; assembly: GCA_902773095.1. Taxonomy (GTDB): domain Bacteria; phylum Bacillota; class Clostridia; order Lachnospirales; family Lachnospiraceae; genus Bovifimicola. Next base: position 2,301 of record CACYDA010000131.1, read on the forward strand.
TGGGTGCCTCGAAACGAATCTGCGAGATGATCATCCAGATGCTTAACAATGAATATGAAGGTACAAATTTTGTGGCAGTCAGATTTGGAAATGTTCTGGGAAGTAATGGAAGTGTCATACCGCTGTTTAAGAAACAGATCAAGGCAGGAGGACCGGTGACGGTGACGGATCCCGAGATTATCAGGTATTTTATGACAATTCCCGAAGCGGTATCTCTTGTGCTGCAGGCAGGTGCTTATGCAAAGGGAGGAGAAATATTCGTGCTTGATATGGGTGAACCGGTAAAAATTCTTGACCTTGCAAAGAATCTGATCAGACTTTCGGGTTATACAGAAGATGATATAGAAATAAAATTTACGGGACTCAGACCGGGAGAAAAACTGTATGAAGAACTTCTGATGAGTGAGGAAGGTCTTAAGGATACGGAAAATAAGCTGATTCACATTGGAAGACCGATTGAATTCGATGAGGAAAAATTAAAAAGTGACCTTGCAAAGTTAAAACAGGCATGTGAAATGGACAGTCTGGATGTCAGACAGTATGTAAAAGAGATTGTAACAACATACCATTATAAAGAAAATTCATAGAAGAGAATTGATCAAAGATATAACCGGTGAAGAACGGTATGAATTAACAGGAAAGGAAGGGCCTGATGCATCATAAAGATACAGCAGGCAATAGACATGGGTGATAGTATGGCAGAAGGAAGAGTTTATCTTTCATCACCTACGATGCATGGTGATGAACAGCGTTTTGTAAAAGAAGCATTTGATACCAACTGGATTGCGCCTCTTGGACCTAACGTGAATGGGTTTGAGAAAGAAATTCAGGAATATGTGGGTGTAGGACACGCAGCAGCGTTGAGTGCAGGTACGGCGGCAATTCATCTTGCTCTGGTTTTGCTCGGTGTAGGACCGGGTGACACCGTTTTTTGTTCGGATCTTACGTTCTCTGCGACAGTCAATCCGGTTACATATGTTGGTGCCAGGCAGGTTTTGATTGATGCTGAGAGGGACAGCTTCAATATGGATCCGGCCTCGCTTAGGAAAGCATTTGAGATCTTTGGCAGGCCGAAAGCGGTGATCGTTGCAAATCTGTACGGCACACCGGCAAAATTGGATGAGATTAAAAGAATCTGTGATGAGTATGATACACCATTGATTGAAGACGCAGCAGAGAGTATTGGCTCTTTATATAAAGGAAAGCAGACAGGAACTTTTGGTGACATTGGTATTTTTTCATTCAATGGAAATAAGATTATCACAACGTCAGGTGGAGGTATGCTTGTTTCTGATCACGAAGAGTATGTGAACAGGGCAAGGTTTTTATCAACCCAGGCAAGGGAAAACGAAAGATTTTATGAGCATAAGGTTATTGGTTACAACTACCGGATGAGTAACATTCTGGCAGGAATAGGCAGGGGGCAGTTATTGCACCTTGATGAGCACATACGATTGAAAAAGAAAATCTACGAACGTTACAAAGCAGGCTTTGCTGATATTGCTGAAATTGAAATGAATCCGATTCCGGATGACTGCAGGCCGAATTACTGGCTTTCCTGTATGACGATTCAAAAAGAATGCAAAGTAAAACCACTTGATATCATACTGGCTCTTGAAAAAGCCAATATTGAGAGCCGTCATATCTGGAAACCAATGCATATGCAGCCGGTATTTTCAAAGATAGACTTTGTAACGGCAGACGGTAAGGTATGGAAGGGTGAGGATTTTGAAGGCAGTGATGAAAATGGATGTTCAAATGGAAAATGCAAAGATATAAGTGTAGGAGCAGACATCTTTAGACGTGGTCTTTGTCTTCCGTCAGATATCAAGAATACGGATGAGATTATGGAAGAAATAATCGGTATTGTGCGTTCGTTTTTTGCTAAATAAATATAACATATGAATTGGATTGACCGGAGGAGGGATTTGCATGTATAAAAATTATATCAAAAGAATTCTTGATGTACTTTTGTCCGGCATAGGAATCGTTGTTTTATCTCCTGTGATGGCAGTTGTGGCAGTGATCGTGAGAATTAAAATCGGCTCTCCGGTACTGTTTACACAGGAAAGGCCGGGACTCCATGAGAAAATCTTCAAACTTTATAAATTCCGAACAATGAATAATAAGAAAGACAGGGATGGAAATCTGCTTCCTGATGAACAAAGGCTTGAAAAAACAGGAAAGGTTCTGCGTTCCACAAGTCTGGATGAACTTCCGGAGCTTTTTAATATATTAAAAGGTGATATGAGTATTGTAGGTCCAAGACCCCTGCTTGTCAGATATCTTGACAGATACAGCAAGAGACAGAAACACAGACATGATGTAAGGCCGGGGCTTACGGGGCTTGCGCAGGTAAATGGAAGAAATGCCATCAGCTGGGAAGAGAAGTTTGAGTATGATTTGAAATATATAAAGCATATTACATTTATGAATGACTTATGGATTGTCATAAAAACGGTTGCCAGTGTATTGTCCAGAGAAGGAATCTCCAGTGAGACTTCTGCAACAATGGAAGAATTTATGGGTACCAAAAAGAAGAGGAGCGGAGTATGAAGGATCTGTATATTATTGGAGCAGGTGGTCTGGGAAGAGAAACTTCATGGATTGCTGAGACGATGAACCAAGAAAAAGAAACTTGGAATATCAAGGGATTTATCGATGATAATGTTTCGGTTCACGGAAAGGTCATCGATGATTATCCTGTCTTGGGTGGCCTTGGGTATCTTTCTTCACTAAAAGAGGCATGGGTCATCTGTGCCATTGGTTCATCAGCAGTGAAAAAAAAGGTGATAGACAAAATAGGCGGAATGAAGCAGATTCACTATGCTTCCATTATTTCGCCACAGGCAGTTATTTCAAGACATGTTAAGGTGGGGGAGGGATGCATTATCTTTCCCGGAAATGTTATTACGGTGGATGTTACGGTTGGAAAACATGTTTTGATTAATCCGGGATGTACCATCGGGCATGATGTGGTGATCAGGGATTATGCCACAATTTATTCCGCAGTGAGTGTGTCGGGAAATGTCACTGTGGGAAGCGCGACAGAACTCGGTGTTGGCTCGAGGATCATACAAGGGAAAAAGATTGGGGATCGTACCATTATTGGTGCAGGCGCCATTGTCATTCGTGATATTGAGTCGGATTGTACTGCGGTAGGATGTCCTGCAAAAGTAATCAAAAGAAGGTTGGTGGAATGATGGGAAAAATGCTGATGCTTGCTTCAGTGCCATCTATGATTGGTGCATTTAATATGGATAACATAGCGCTGCTTATGGATAAAGGTTATGAAATTCATGTAGCATGTGATTTTAAAGACAGAAGTGTCTGGAGCGATGAAAAGGTAAAAGACCTGATTTTGGAATTAAAGAAGAGGGGAATAAGCTGCCATCAGATTGATTTTACCAGAAGTGTGTCCAATTTGAAAAGACATCGTAAGGCCTATGGTCAGACAAGGGCTCTTTTGAAAAAAGAACAGTTTGATTTTATTCATTGTCATGCACCTATAGCAAGCATTATCGCAAGATATGCTGCACATAAAGAAAACTGCAAGGTAATCTATACATGCCATGGATTTCATTTTTATCAGGGGGCACCGATCCAAAACTGGATTTTTTATCCCATTGAGAAGTATTTTTCCGGATATACGGATATTCTTGTGACCATTAATGATGGTGACTATCAAATTGCAAAAAACAGATTTCATGCTAAAAAAGTGGTTAAAATACCAGGTGTTGGATTAGATAATGAAGCGGTTCACAATCGCTTTATCCCTAAAGAGGAAAAAAGAAGAGAACTGGGCATTCCAAAGGATGCCTTTGTCATTTTGTCAGTGGGAAATCTCTATCACGTGAAAAACCAGGATGTCATCATTAAGGCAGTTGCAAAGATTCATGACAAAGGGATTTATTATCTGATCGCCGGGGAAGGCGAGAAAAAGGAAGAATATCAGAAAATGATCCATGGATATGGTATGGAAGACCGAATACGACTGATTGGGTTCAGGGATGATATCAGTGAACTGTGCTATGCGTCGGATGTGTTTGCACATCCGTCAAAGAGGGAAGGACTGGGAATGGCACCGTTAGAAGCTATGGCGGCGGGACTTCCCATCCTGACATCGAATGTTGGGGGAATCAATTCGTATTCTGTCAGTGGAAAGACCGGATACAAATATGCGCCGGATGATGTCTGGGGATTCGCCCATGGAATACAAAAATTAAAGAATCATCCCGGATTGCGAAAGAAGATGGGAAAATATAACATCAAAGTAGCAAAAGAATTTGACATTTCAGTGGCAAGAAGAAAAATGTCAGAGGTTTATGATATGATACAGGCAGATGCTGATGGGATGTAAGAAGTTGATTTTTGAAACGTAAAAATGTAAATGAGTTGTAAAAGAAATATGTATTGAAAGATAATATGAGCCGTAAATTGTAATTGAGGTGAGATGACGGAAAATGGCAAAGAAAAGAAAAGTATTGCATGTTCTATATTCCTTAAACAGTGGGGGAGCAGAATCATTTATTCTAAATGTTTACAGAAACATTGACAGAAGTAAAGTGGGATTCGACTTTCTTTTACGATCTCCTCACAGCAATGAAGCCTATTTAGAGGAAGTAAAAGAGATGGGTTCTAAAGTATATGTGACATCCGCTTATCCAAGGCGTCTGTTGAGAAATGCCATGGAGGTAAGTAAGATCATCAAACAGGGAGGATATGAGATTGTCCACGTTCATGCGAATTCATTATTTTATGTTACACCACTGATTCTTGCAAAAATGTATCACGTTCCATGCAGGATTGTTCACAGTCACAATTCAACGACATCCTTTGGGGTTTTGTGTAAGTCGGTGCATTATTTCAACAGGAATTTTATTGATTTCTTCGTTACACATAAATTGGCTTGTGGAAAATTGGCAGGAAAATGGATGTATGGAAACAGAAAGTTCCAGATTGTAAGCAATGCAGTAGAAATCGATCAGTATCTTTTTGATGAGGATGTACGGAACCGGAAACGAGAGGAACTGGGAATTGGTAATCGGTTTGTGGTAGGGATGGTAGGAAGACTGAGTAAGCAGAAAAACCATGAATTTATGTTGAAAGTATTCAGCCGGTTTGTGAAACAATATTTCAGTGAATCCGGCAATTTGGATGGAACTTCATGTAAAAAGCAGCCACTATTACTTTTGGTAGGGGAGGGGGAACTAAGAAATGAACTGGAAGAGATGGTAAAAAAGTATCATCTTGAAAAGTACGTAATGTTTACCGGACAGAGGCAGGATGTGAATGAATTATTAATGGCAATGGATTTGTTTGTCCTTCCATCGTTTTATGAAGGACTTCCCTTCGCACTTGTCGAGGCCCAGGTGGCAGGGCTTCCATGCCTTGTGTCAGATACGGTGACAGATGAGGTAACACTTTCCGGGAAAATCGAATATCTCCCAATCAGTATTGGAGAAAAAATTTGGGTGGACCGGATGATGAAAAAATACAATTCTGATGAAAAAGAAGAAAGAAAAATACATAAGAAAAAATTTAGAAAATTTGATATTCACCATGTGTCAAAAGCAATGCAAAATTTTTATGAAGATGTTTCATAATATGAAGATGTTTCATGATATGAAGATGTTTCATAATATGAAGATGTTTCATGATTAGCTGCATGTGACAGAGTATCAATTTCGATAGGAAAATGATGATGAAAGAAAGAAATTTGAAAGAAAGTAGAGTAAAAGAAAGCGATGTAAAAGGTAGTAAAATAAATGATAGTAAAATAAATGATAGTAAAATAAATGATAGTAAAATAAATGATAGTTATATAAATGAAAGTTGTTG
>CACYDA010000132.1 GCA_902773095.1 uncultured Lachnospiraceae bacterium
GTTTATTTCTATCTGGTCGTATCCAATGTCTTCGATGCATTTTTTTAGTTCATCCGGTGATGGAATGTGATTTTCCAATGATTGACTGCTAAAATCCCATAAAGCTGTCAGGTTACCAATTGTGATGTCAAATCTTCCCTCTGACAATTCAGAATATTGAAGTCCACGAGTGATAAGTTCGATTGTTTCATCAGAAACAGTAGTAGAGATTCCTTTTTTTGAGTTTTGATTAATACATGAAATTTCGCTATCGGAAATAGTAGAACTAAACAGTTTTTCGTACCGGTCACATAATTCAAAACATTTTGCAAAAAACTGTGAATCATTTCCGTACAAAGTGATGGAAATAACCGTATCAAAATAGATGCCATTCTCTGTTTTGGCAATGGAAGCGTTTCCGGCACAGCCAGAAAACAAAGTGGAGAACAATATAAAAATCAGACACAATATAATCAGTTCCAATCGTTTGATTTTTCGTTTTTTTCTGTTTTGCATTTTCTTTTTCCTTATCTAATCAATGAAAGTTGAACAAGATCTATTACTATGATAAAATAAATCTCATAAAAAGTGAAGTATAAGTTTATGGATCGTTGAAGGTAAGGTTAATTTATGAGTGAAAACAAAGATACAAGTATTGAAAATAATAGTGAGAATAAGCGTGTCAGAATTTGTGATATTGCAGACGAGCTAGGTCTTAGTACTGCAACAGTATCCAATGTCATTCATGGGAAAACAAAGAAAATTTCGGAAGAAACAGTAAAAAGAGTTCAAAAGCTGCTTGAAGAGCGTGAGTACATCCCTAGTATGGCTGGAATTTTGTTGGCACGAAATGATTCAAAAATCATCGGTGTCGTAATCAATAATCATGAAAAATATGAAGGACATGTGTTAGAAGACCCATTTATCTCATCTGCAACCAACCACTTATCCATCGAAATTGAAAAATCAGGTTATTTTATGATGCTCAAAACTACAACCGAATATCGGGATATCATTAAATTTTCTTCTATGTGGAATATGACCGGAATGGTACTCATTGGTTTTTGTGAGCAGGATTATCAGAAACTGCGGGAACTGATGCGAATTCCTTTTGTCATATATGACGGTTATATGGAAAAGTCACTAAAAGGATTTGAAAAAAGATTATGTAATATCGTAATAGATCATTATGATGGAGGGTATCAGGCTGGTCTTTTTCTTACAAATCTAGGACATCAGAATTTACTCTGCATCTCTGATAATAAGATCTGTATGGATTTAGATCGCTATCAGGGATTTAAAGCAGCCGTCTGTGAAAATGGAGCGAAGGCAGATTTTTTACTGATACCAATGCAATATGAAAAAAGGGTTCAATTATATCAAAAAATGTTTGAAAAATTGACAAAATATACTGCTATATTTGCTGTATCTGATTATTACGCAATTGATGTCATGCAATTTTTGATGGAAAAAGGAGTACGAATTCCTCAAGATTTATCCATAGTAGGATTTGATGACACTCCACTGTGCAGACAGATTGTCCCAAGTCTTACCTCAATCAGGCAGGATTGTGAACTTCGGGCAAAAGTTGCTCTATCGATGCTTCAAAAATTAAAACTACAGCAGGAAAATGGGAAAACAATCACACTTCCTGTCGAATTAGTTGTACGTGATAGTACAGCAAAATGTACAAAACAAGCTGAGTGATTTTGGATTAGGTTACGCGTTTAACCTATTGTAAATACGCCACTTTTTCAATATAATTTTAAAAATGGTTAATCATTGAAAAAAATAAAGAAAAGGTGGAATGTATGTTGAATTCTAATCAAATAAAATCAGAGAGCGTTTTTCTAAAACAAGTATGTGTTGTGGCGATTCCGGTTGCTTTGCAGTGCATGCTTCAAGCATCATTTAGTATTGTTGACCAGATTATGATAGGACAGCTTGGGAGCGTAAATATAGCAGCAATCGGGCTTGCCGGGAAATTCTCGTCTATCTTTTCCGTGGTAGTATCTGCCGTCGGTGCTGTCACAGGAATCATGGTCTCCCAGTTTATTGGTTCGGGTCAAACAAAAGAATCAGAGAAAAGTCTGACATTAAATTTATTGATCGGATTTGCAATAGCGGTATTATTTTCCCTTTTATGCTTATTAATACCCAATCAGATTATGAGGATGTATATTCGTGATGCAGCAACAATTGATGTATCTGTCAATTATCTGAAAATAATATCCATTACATTTATTCCTATAGCCGGAACCACCATGATCTCTACAATGCTAAGATGTATGGAACGGGCAGGGATACCATTATTCACAACTTTTATTGCGGCAATTTTTAATACAGTACTAAATTATCTACTGATTTTCGGAAAAATTGGTCTCCCCAAAATGGGAGTTACCGGAGCGGCCATTGCAACTGTCATATCTTGTATTGTGAATTTTATGCTGACATTATCAGGTTTGATCTACATTTATTACACAAAAAAGATGAAGTTTCATTTTTCTGTACACTTAAAAACAATGAATGCGAAGCAATATGGTTTTATTCTATTTCCAATTTTGATCAACGAATTTCTTTGGAGTATGGGTGAAAATATTTATGCAGCAATCTATGGTCATTTGGGAACGGACCAATGCGCAGCAATGACCCTGACAAATCCCGTTCAGGGACTTACAATCGGCGCATTAAGCGGATTGGCACAGGCAGCCGGTATACTGATTGGAAAAAAATTAGGAAATAAAGATATGAAACAGGCATACCATGAGGCCAATAAGCTCATACAATATGGTCTGACCGGTTCGGTTATTCTTTCTATGATACTGGTCATTGTAAAACCATTCTATGTAACACTATTTCAGGTGCCAGATGACGTAAAGTATGTAGCTGAACAATTACTATTTGTGTTTGCCATTATTTCTCCAATTAAAGTACTCAATATGATTTTAGGAGGCGGTATTCTTCGAAGTGGTGGAAAGACAAAAATCATTATGTGGATTGATATCATCGGTACCTGGGGATTTGGTGTTCCATTAGGATATATAAGTGCATTTGTTTTTGAACTTCCAATTGCCTATGTTTATTTTATTCTTTCACTTGAGGAAGTCATACGTCTGATTATTTCATTTGTAGTTTTTAGAAAGAAGATGTGGATGCAGAGTCTATAGGTACGAATTCTTTATCAAGATCCGTTTTGGTTACAATCCATAGGTATTCTCAATTCACCTTGTATTTTCTACAAAAAAATGATATGATTCTTTTGTTAACAAACATCTTTGGAGGAAATAAAAGTGATATCTTTTATTAAAGGAATAATTGTAGATATAGATCATGATAAAGTTGTCATAGAAACCAATCAAATCGGTTACAATGTATTTGTTCCCACCACTTATACATCAGCGGTGGGGAGAACAGGCACTGAAGTAAAATTATTTACCTATATGAGTGTCAAAGAAGATTCCATTAGTTTATTCGGATTTGGATCAAAAGAAGAACTGGATATTTTCAAAAAAATGATTACAGTAAGCGGAATTGGTCCGAAAGGGGCACTGGCAATTCTATCGACACTCACTGTAGACAAATTAAAACTTGCTATTTTATCAGATGATGCCAAGGCTATAGCAAAATCTCCGGGAATCGGAGCGAAAACTGCATCGAAGCTGATTTTAGAACTTAAAGACAAGATTCATCTTGGGGAACTGTATACTGCGGATCATAACGATTTTGTCAATATTTCTGACGAATCTTCAGATCATTCTGCAAAAAAAGATGCGGTAGAGGCACTTGTAGCACTTGGATACTCTCCATCAGAATCATTGAATGCAGTAGGAAAAGTAACGACTACAGAGGAATTTGATGTCAGCACAATCATCAGGCTGGCTCTGAAAGAAATGATGAGATAATGAATTTTACATAAACCAGGAGATATCAATATGCCGGACAATAAAAAAAGAATTATCAATACAGAATTAAAAATGGAGGAAATTTCTTTTGAAAATAATCTACGTCCAAAACTATTGAAGGATTATATTGGCCAGGAAAAAGCAAAAGAAAACCTGAAAGTGTTCATTGATGCTGCAAAAATGCGAGGAGAGCCATTAGACCATACTTTGTTCTACGGACCTCCGGGACTCGGAAAGACTACGCTTTCCGGTATCATCGCCAATGAAATGGGCGTAAATTTAAAGATTACATCAGGTCCAGCCATTGAAAAACCAGGCGACATTGCCGCAATTTTAAATAATTTAGGAGAAGGTGACGTTCTCTTTATTGATGAGATTCACAGACTCAACAGGCAGGTGGAAGAAGTATTATATCCTGCTATGGAAGACTATGCCATTGATATTATGATTGGGAAAGGAGCATCTGCACGTTCCATCAGGATTGATCTTCCAAAATTCACTTTAGTAGGCGCCACGACAAGAGCCGGAATGCTTTCTGCACCATTAAGAGACAGATTTGGACTGATCAGTAAACTTGAGTTTTATTCTCCTAAAGAGCTGAAAACAATTATCAAACGTTCTGCTGACGTATTAGGTGTTGAAATAGATGACGAAGGTGCCGGTGAGCTTGCAAGACGTTCCAGAGGAACCCCAAGACTAGCCAACCGACTTTTAAAACGAGTAAGAGATTTTGCAGATGTCAAATACGATGGCGTGATTACAATTGATGTGGCTAATTATGCACTTGATTTGTTAGAAGTTGATAAAATCGGTCTTGATAATGCAGATCGAAATATTCTCATTACCATTATCGAAAAATTTGGTGGAGGTCCCGTTGGATTAGATACGCTTGCCGCTTCCATTGGTGAAGATGCCGGTACACTTGAAGATGTTTATGAGCCATATTTATTAAAAAACGGATTGATCAACCGAACTCCACGCGGCCGTGTCGTAACACAAGAAGCTTACAGACATCTTGGGCTTAGTTAATATCAAGTTTTGCTTGTAATTTATTTTATATAAGTTATAATTGATATAGTGATATCAGATTTTTATGATCAGATAGAATATCATGTCTGATTTAAGATGATTTAAAATTTTACAAGACTATGAAAAAGGTGAAGGGAGAAGAATCATGTCTTCAAAGAACAATACTGAAGTGATCATCGATGGCAGGATTTTTACATTGAGCGGATATGAAAGTGAAGAGTATCTTCAAAAAGTTGCCTCTTATATCAACAATAAAATTAACGGATTTAAGGAAGACGAAGCATATAGACGTCAGAACATTGATGTCCAGAGAGCCCTTTTGAACCTTAATATTGCAGATGATTATTTTAAAGCAAAAAAGCAGGCGGATACACTTGAAGGTGAGCTTGAAATAAAAGAAAAAGAATTATATGATATTAAACATGAGCTGATTGCCGCCCAAATCAAAATAGAAACGTTAGAAAAAGAGCAGGAAGAACTAAAAAGCCGTCTGAATGATTCGCAAAAGGAAATGATTAAACTGGAAACCAGAATACAGGAAATGAAAGAAAACAGTATAAAAGATGCTGCCAAAACGACAAAGTGCAGTTCTTCAAAAACTTCACAAAACAGACATTCTTCTGACAAACAGGAGAAACCGGTAAATGAAGTTCAAAAGATTTTAAGTTCACTTGGAGAAAATTAGGTAAAAAACTCATACATAGCCGGATACATTTGCTTTGCATGCATTATGTTCCGGCTATTATCCTCACTGCAAAGCAGTGAGGATAGGAGATAGGAGACGCGATGGCAATTAATACTATAAAGAATGAAATTTTATCACCTGCAGGATCAATCGAAACATTATATGCTGCAATACATGCCGGTGCAGATGCTGTTTATATAGGCGGTCAACTGTTTGGTGCACGGGCATATGCCGATAATCCTGATTGTACGGAACTGTTAAAAGCAATAGATTATGTGCATCTTCATGGCAGAAAACTCTATCTGACAGTAAATACATTGCTGAAAAACAACGAGATTGAAGAAAAGCTATACAACTATATTCTTCCCCTTTATGAACAAGGACTTGACGCTGTTATTGTACAGGATCTGGGTGTTTTTCATTTCTTGAAAGAAAACTTTAGTGGTCTTGATCTTCACGCAAGCACCCAGATGACAATTACAGGTGTGGATGGTGCTTTGCTTTTAAAAAAAATGGGAGCTTCTAGAATTGTAACTGCCAGGGAATTATCGCTTAAGGAGTTAAAAACAATTCATGACAATGTGGATATTGAAATTGAAAGCTTTATCCATGGTGCTATGTGCTACAGTTATTCCGGAATGTGTCTCTTTAGCAGTATGATCGGTGGAAGAAGTGGTAACAGAGGGCGCTGCGCAGGTCCATGCAGACAGCCGTACGAAGTATACCGAAACAGAAAAAGACAAAATGATCAAAATAGTCTGTATGCTCTCAGCTTAAAAGATATGAATACACTTGAAATACTTCCTGACATTATTGACAGCGGTGTGTATTCCCTGAAAATTGAAGGAAGAATGAAAAGTCCGGAATATGCTGCAGGTGTCGTTTCAATCTATAGAAAATACCTTGACTTATATCTGGAAAAAGGAAGAGATGGTTATCATCCGGATAAAAGCGATGTAAAAAATCTATCAGAATTATACACAAGAAGTGGTTCTGTCACAGGGTATTATAAGTGCCATAACTCTAAAAATATGATTTCGTTAAAGAAACCTGCCTATAAAAGTGATAACGAACAATTTATTAAGGATATACATGAAAAATATTGCAGTAATAAATTGAAATATAAGGCAGATGCGACAATTACTCTGGAAATTGACAAACCAATGAAACTTAAGATTTCTTCCGCCAATCCTTCAAAAAAGAATCAACAGAATCTTGCCGTTTTAGGAGATCTTGCAGGGAAGGCCAAAAATCGACCTGTCGATCGGTCAAATGTATACAAGCAGATTAACAAAACCGGGGACACATTTCTGGAATTTGAGAATATCAACATTCACATGGATGATTCGGTTTTTGTACCGGTTTCCCGGCTGAATGAGCTCAGACGTAAAGCAATCGAACAATATGAAGAACAACTTTTAAAGCATTTCAGAAGAACAATCTTTCAATGCGAGATTCCTATTTTAGATGACAATGAAAGAAGAAATGTGAAGAAAAATGAGAATTCAGTTTTCAACAAACAAACCGTCCATAACAGTGATTCTGTGCCTTTGATTTCCTGTCAGATTAATACACAGGATCAACTTGAATCCGCATTAAATATTTCGGAAATCAAAGAAATATATATATCAACTGATATTTTGGCTGTCAATGAATGTGTGAACGCTGTAAAAAGAGTACTGATGAGTCAAAAAACAGCCTGCATTCTTCTGCCATATATTTATCGGGAACATGCAAAAGAGTATGTTTCTGATTTAATAGAGAAACTAAAGAATCTTATAGGTGGTCTTAAGGCAGAAATGCCTGCCTTGATCATCAGGAATATTGATGAACTGGGAATGGTATTGGAAAATCATTATCAAAATTTTAGAATCGATTCTTCTCTCTATTCATTTAATCGATATTCCAAAGAATATTTTTACCGTCTTGGTGCCAGAATGGTAGCATTACCATATGAACTAAATTATAATGAGCTAAAAAATCTGACAGATTCCAGAGATGAAATTGTCATTTATGGAAGAGTACCACTCATGATTACCGCAGGATGTGTCAATAAAAACTTCTATCAATGTGAAAAAGGGAAAAATAAAGTACTCCAATTAAAAGACAGAAAATCAACAGTGTTTCAGACATTATGCTGCTGCAATTTCTGTTACAATATTATTTATAACAGTGTCCCAATTTCGCTTTTGGGAGTACAAAAAAAGGTTGAAAATCTGCCTGCCGGAAATTACAGAATCAATCTGACACTTGAAGACTATAATGAATCTGTTGATATTATCGAAAAATGTATCAGACTTTTTATCAATCATCAGCAAGTGGAAGAATCGTTTGAATTGACAAGAGGTCATTTTAACAGGGGTGTCGAATAATATTTAGCTTTTGTTGTCGCTATTGTCAGGGACGATATTTCATACAGTAACGGAGGAAACAAACATAATGCAGGATTTATTTATCGGTCTTTCTAAATATTTATTTGTTATTATTATGTCATTTTTCGTTCTTTTTAGTTTTATTATTATGAGAGACAAGAACCGAAAAACACACCATACAGCATTATCGCTGCAATTTGTCATGATTATTCTTTTTCATCTGATTGCTTATATGGTGATTTTTTTTAAAACACAAGACAATACACTGATGATCTTTTATGGTGCGCAACTGATCATGTTGATCGTTTTCCGGAAAATATATGATATACTATATGAAAACAATTACAGTAAGGGACTATTAAACAACATGTGTATGCTGTTATGTATCAGTTTTGTCATGCTGACCAGACTCTATGATCATATGGCAATCAAACAGTTTGTAATTGTATGTATTTCTGTTATATTATCATTTTTTGTTACCTTTATTGTAAAAAAATGGAAACGCCTTGAGAGGCTGACTTATCTGTATTGTTTTGGTGGAATTGCATTTTTACTTGTTGTACTAATCCTTGGACAGACAACCAAAGGAGCAAATCTGTCAATCTCAGTCGGTGGTTTTGCTTTTCAACCTTCCGAGTTTGTAAAGATACTCTATGTCTTTTTTCTTGCCGCTTTTTTAAGTAAGAAGATTAATTTCCGCCATATCCTAATATCTGCCTTATTTGCCGGGATGCATGTGATCATTCTTGTTCTATCGAAAGACCTGGGAAGTGCCTTAATCTTCTTTATTGTGTATGTAGTGATGGTTTATGTCGCTACAGGAAAGGTAAGATATCTATATTTGGGAATAGCCGGAGGTACGTTTGCTGCTTTTATTAGCTATCATTTATTTCCACATGTACGCATCAGAGTAATGGCTTTTAAAAATCCCTGGGCAGTGATTGACGGCGCAGGATATCAGGTTTCACAATCTCTGTTTGCCATTGGTACCGGTGGCTTTTTAGGACTTGGTCTGTATAAGGGGGCACCAAAATCAATTCCATTAGTGGAACAGGATTTTATGTTTTCTGCAATTGTAGAAGAACTCGGTGGGTTCTTCGGAATCTGTCTGATTTTCTTATGCATTTCATGCTTTTTATATTTCATCAAAAGTGCATTAAAACAAAAAAAAATGTTTTATAAATTAATTGGACTTGGAATGTCCATTTCCTATGCGGTCCAGACGATTCTCACAATCGGAGGTGCATTAAAGTTTATTCCGTCCACTGGCGTTACCCTGCCTCTGGTTAGTTATGGTGGAAGCTCTGTTTTATGTACGATGATCGTATTTGCAATATTACAGGGATTATTTGTTATTGATTCCGAAGAAGAAACGAGGCAGCGCATAGAAGCAAGACAGACAGAAGAAGTGCAGGATATGGCTGTTACTGCCGGAATTGATGTTCAGGAAGTAATTGCAGGTGGTATAAAAGCCGGTAGGAATAACAGTTTAAAAGGAAAGAACATCAATATGATATCTCCTAATCCTAAACAGAATAAAAGATAATAAACATTTACTTTCCATGAAAGGATGTATCTATGAAAAAAAATCCGGATAATCTAATGATGAATAGAGAAACGATAAAGAACGAAAATACCATGTCAGATCACTTTGATTATGAAAGCATCAATGAAAATGACAACAGCAATATAAAATTAAAAAAGAAAAAAAAGAAAAAGAAAAATGCTTCCAATCTTCAGATTATGAATATCACCTATTTTTTCCTTTTGATTTTTCTGGGAATGATCGGCTACTATATTCATTTTCAACTGATGGAAAGTGATGAAGTAATCAACAACGCTTACAATAAAAGAGAAGAAATTTTAAGCGAATCTGTGATCAGAGGGAATATTCTCGCCAATGATGGAACTATTCTTGCCCAAACTATCACAAATGATGATGGAACAGAAACAAGAACATATCCATTTGGAGCCTTATTTGCCCATTCTGTCGGTTATTCTACTCATGGGCAGACAGGTGTAGAATTGCTTGGCAACTATAAACTCCTCACATCGAATGCACCGGTCACTGATATTATAAAAGAAGATCTCAATGGAGAGAAACATGTAGGTGACAATGTGATTACTTCCCTTGATGTAGCGCTTACAAAATCTGCCTATGATGCCCTTGGTAACAACACAGGAGCAGTGATTGCCATAGAGCCTTCAACCGGGAAAATTCTGACAATGGTTTCCAAGCCGGATTTTGACCCGAATGTCATTGTCACAGATTACAACGATATTATTGCAGACGATCATAATTCAAATTTATTAAACAGGGCAACAAGCGGGCTATACACTCCGGGTTCCACATTTAAACTTTTTACATTGTATGAATATATCAGGGAACATCCGGATTATGAAAACTATGCTTATGAATGTGGTGGGAGTATTTCAATCGAAGATAATACCATCAAATGTGCCAGTGGTAAAGTCCATGGTGAAGAAAGCATTTTTGACTCTTTTGCCTATTCATGTAATAGTTCATTTGTGAATATGGGAATTAGCCTTGACAAAGTAAAATATAGAGATACATGTGAAAAATTGTTGTTTAATACTGATTTGCCAATAAATTATCCTTACAAAGCTTCTGAGTTTTCTCTCCATAGCAATTCATCCACCTTTGAGACAATGCAAACTGCCATAGGGCAGGGAAAAACACTGGTCACACCACTTCATCTGGTGTTAATTGCCTCATCCATCGCCAATAATGGTGTATTATATAAGCCATATGTAATAACCGGAATCGAAAACCGCTATGAAACGGTGATGAAAACATATTCACCTGAAAAGGTTGATACCTTATTCAGTCCGTATGACGTAGAAGTGTTAAGAAAATTTTTAAAGTGTGTTATCGATTATGGAACAGCACAAAAACTACAGAGTGACTTATATGATGCCTATGGAAAAACCGGAACCGCACAGATTGAAGATGGCACACACACAAATTCCCTGTTTATGGGATTTGCCGAAAAGGGAGATAAAAAAATTGCAATCTGTGTAGTGATGGAGGATATGCCGGATGGTTCCATCCCTGCTGTACCGGTGGCAAAAGCTGTTTTTGATACGTATTTTTCTTAACGATATTTCTATATTTTCGGTTGCACATATTTTGTGATTGATGTATACTATAATCAGTCTTTGATGACACACCAAATATACAGGAGGAATTGCAATGATTGAAGCAACGAGCTGTGGCGGTGTGGTTATATTTCGTGGCAAAATATTAGTTTTATACAAGAACTACAAGAATAAGTATGAAGGCTGGGTATTGCCAAAGGGAACTGTAGAGGAAGGGGAAGAATACAAAGAAACTGCCTTGAGAGAAGTTCGTGAAGAAACCGGTGTTACTGCATCAATTATTAAGTATATTGGTAAAAGTCAGTATTCTTTTACGACGCAACAGGATATTGTCGATAAAAACGTTCACTGGTATTTAATGATGGCGGACAGTTACTACAGTAAGCCACAACGTGAAGAGTACTTTTTGGATTCCGGATACTACAAATACTATGAGGCCTATCATCTGTTGAAATTTGCAAATGAAAAACAGATTTTAGAGCGTGCATATGATGAATATCTTGATTTAAAAAGGAGTAATCTTTGGGGGAGCAAAAAATATTTTTAGTCAGTTTTATCAAATTATTTACGTTTTATATTGAAAATCTAATAGTAGAGATGAACATTTTGCAGATGAACTTATTTTCAAATTGTTCATCTCTCTGTTTTAGTAAAGCATATCTTTAACAGAAAGGTGCGTGCAATATGAATAAAATCAACTATCAGAAATTACTGGATGAAGAAATAAAAAAAATAACAGCTGAGAAAAAAACACCTACATTACTGCTGCATAGTTGTTGTGCTCCCTGTAGCAGCTATGTTTTAGAATACCTATCTAATTATTTCAAAATCACGGTGCTGTATTACAATCCAAACATTTTTCCCAAAGAAGAATACCAGTACCGGACAGAAGAATTGAAAAGACTGATTGAAAACCTTCCGGTTACAAATGCAATAGCAATGATCAGTACAGAATATGAGCCTGAAAAATTCTATGAAATAGCAAACGGACATGAAAATGATCCCGAAGGTGGAGAACGATGTTTTCGGTGTTATGAACTGCGTCTGAAAGAGGCCGCCTACTATGCAGCAAAAGGAAATTTTGATTATTTCACTACAACCTTATCCATCAGTCCACTTAAAAATGCTGATAAATTAAATGAAATTGGAAAACGATTATCTGAAGAATATGGCATCGCATATTTGTATTCTGATTTTAAAAAGAAAAACGGCTATAAGAGATCTGTTGAACTTTCTAAAATATATCATTTATACAGACAGGATTATTGTGGCTGTGTGTATTCAAAGACAAACCGAGAACAAGCAGCGAATACTATAGAAAAAATATGATGTACCTGTAATTCTAAAGGGAGAGAATTTATATGAAAAATCAGCCAAAATATGGTCCTCTAATTGTATATATCATTTTTACATATTTGTTAATGGGTGTTGCCGTTCCAAAATTTTTTCATAAAATGATTACCGATAATACGAGAATTGATCAATATGTCAATGAGGGATACAAAGTTGATTATAAAATCACAAATGTGGTTTATATCGGTAAAACTCAAATTGTATATGCTGTTTATTACTATAAAGGTAGAATCATTGAAGGTGAAGCAATCCCAAACAGAGAAGTACATGTAGGTGATACTTATACCGGGTATGTGTTATCAAGTAATATTTATAAAGTACTTAGTCCTGTGAATATTGAAACTGTAAAAAGACATTTAAGAAATCTAAGAACATATGTAAGGATCATTAACATTATTTACATACTGATAGCAATGATTTTGATTTCTTCCATGCTCAAGGAACATCGTTTTCGAAAAAGGGGATTCATCACATCTGCGCGTCTCGTTAGTGTTCGTAATGCAGGCAATTCATTATGTGGTACATTTGAATTTATCTCATTTAGCGGATTAAAACACCGTAAAGAATTATTGATTAAATACTGTTATGCTGAAGTAGGTGAAAATTATGATATCAGATATTACGAAAAAAAGAACGGAAATTGTGTGGCAGATCTTATTGATTGCAGACTTCTGTGATTTAATTCTTGAATAGCATAAAAAATTATGCTATTATAAATGTTGTTTTAATTATAGTATGACACTCATTAAGGAAAGTGCCATTATGTTAGGAGGTAGTGTTAGTGAATTTGACAACTGCGGTCATTTATTATATATGTATGTTTTTAGCAACAACGCTATGTATCGTGGCAGGTTGTTTTTGTGGTGCAAAACTTAGAAAGAAAAAAGATGCTAAAACTGCTGGTGCAGACTCTCGCACATAAAAAAATTGCTTTGCAAATGGTGCTCGAGATGATCATACCTGCTTCGCCGGTATGATTAGTGATAAATTTATTTCTTGGAGGAAACGATGGAAAAGTATGGAGTAAATGAACTGAGAAGAATGTTTCTTGAATTTTTTGAAAGTAAAGATCACTTAAAAATGAAAAGTTTTTCTTTAGTTCCACATAATGATAACAGTTTATTATTAATTAATTCAGGTATGGCTCCTTTAAAGCCTTATTTTACCGGACAGGAGATTCCACCCAGACGA
>CACYDA010000133.1 GCA_902773095.1 uncultured Lachnospiraceae bacterium
ATTGACATGAAACTCCTCCAAATTCTTATACATTTGGCTTTTCTCATAAAGAAAACAGTGATTTAATCGTTTCAAATAATTCATATATGTATGGGACAATCCAGAATAATACAAGAAGCAGGCCTGCCAGGCTTGTCAAAAATACATGTTCTTCCCTGCCACTCTGCTTTAATACCTGGCTAATCACAGATACTAATATCCCTACTGCCGCAATTTTAAAAATAATATTTACATCCATAACATGTTATACCTCACTATTTTCTCTTATTTATACAAAACTTCGTTTCTGTGCTATTCAGACAATAATCAGAACGACAAGTATACCACCCATCAATCCAAGGCATTTATATAACTTACTGTTATCTTTTAGTTTTTGATTGTTTTCTTCAATATCATGATCCAGCTGCTCAATAAACAGGTCAAATGTTGCAATTTGCATATCTGTATCCAAAAATCCAATTGTATCTCCAAGTTCTTCTATTTTTTTCAGATGTATTGCGGTCAGATCAATGATCTGCAGTTTTTCCCTTACGGATTCTTTCCAGATTTCCTGAAAGCTTTTCCCACTATTTTCGTTCAGTTTTTCTGATACAAATAACAGAAAACCACTAAAAGGATCCGAAATCTTATTTGATACATGTTCAAATGCCTGACTGAGATAAGTATGGTTGTACTTAATCTCTCCTCTGAGTAAAACAATCATTTTTTTTAGTTTTTTCAATCCCTCATTTTGTAAAAACAAATGCTCACTTGCCTTCATTCCCATGCACGTTCCTGATAGTATGATCAGTGTTGAACCAAGTATTTTTAACATTAAGTCTCCCCCTTTCCTTTTACTTGAAGCCCACCATTCTTTAGAATGACCGGCTGACACTACAAATCAATATTTCATTCTATTATTTCCAATCCCAGCTTTTGCAGATTCTCATCAAAAATTGTTACTGTTCTTTTCTCATCAATTCCTTTTTCAAGAACAAAATACCTTTTAAACACCTTTTCCTCTATGATACGATTTATGAACCTGTTACACCTGATGTCTTCCACTGATTCACCATGAGCTGTTGCAATAAACCCGCATCCACAATTAATTCCATATAATACAGCTTCTATATCTTTTTCACTTCCAATCTCATCCACTGCGATCACTTTGGGAGACATTGTTCTGATCAGCATCATGATTCCATATATTTTAGGAGCGGCATCCAACACATCAGTTCTGATTCCAACATCATTTTGGGGAATACCGAGATATGACGCAGCAATCTCACTTCTCTCATCAGCAAGTCCTACATTAAACCCTTTTATTTTTGTCATATCATCCACTGCAAAACCATTACTGATATTTCTAATCATATCCCTTAAAACAGTTGTTTTTCCACACATAGGTGGTGAGAGAATCAATGTATTTTTCACTCCATTTGTATTTTGATATATATATTTCATTAGCGAATCTGAACAATGTCTGACTTCATGCGCAACACGGATATTCACAAATGAGATATACCGAATCGTCTTTATTTTTCCTGATTCAACAACCGCCATTCCACAAATACCAACTCTATGACCACCAGGAACAGTAATATATCCCTGTCTTATTTCTTCTTCAAATGCATATAATGAATATCTGCTGACATACTCCACAGTCTCATTGATTTCCTTTTGAGTGATGATATGTAAATTCATTTTATCAAAACAATATTCTTTTTGTTCTTCACACCGAATCAACTTTCCATTTTCACTAATAAAGTATTCCTGATTGTCATACTCTACCATGAATGGTCGTCCGCTTCTTAGTCTCAATTCACTCAGTTTTTCATATTGAACCTCTGTCTCTTCTAAAATATTCCTTAAGCGAACACAAAAAATATTTAAAATACTCCTCATCCCTCTCAATTTTTAAAACCTCCCCTCCTTTTCATTAATATATGACATGTCCTACACAAATATAACCATAATAACGATTGATAGACCAAAAAAACGAGTCGCATTGACCCGTTTTCTTTTAAAAGCTACCTATAAATTTCACCATCGTCTTTTACATTGCATCCACTTGACAATTCTCTTATATATTGCATAAACGCAGCAGCTTCCTCTTCATTCTCAATAAAAGATGTTGTAAAATTACTCTGAAGACACGGTGTAATTGACATTTTCTTTAACCCATCATAATCAATTACCAGATTCAAAAGCGCTGTGTATTTTGTTTCATCGTTAAACCAAAAATCACCTAAACTGTAAACAACCGGTTTCCCATTGATATATTCTATTCCCTGTAACACATGCGGATGTCC
>CACYDA010000134.1 GCA_902773095.1 uncultured Lachnospiraceae bacterium
ACAAATGCGGCGCGGGTCTGGAACTGGTGCGGGATAATGGAAGGATTATTTCAGCGGACGATGTGACTGAGCTGACCGAGGCCATCAATGAACTGTTGCGTGATGAGGACGTGCTCAGACGCATGTCGGAACGATCGCTGGAAATCATACAGAGATACACGATTGAGAGAATGGCGGAAGCACATCATATGTTTCTCGATATGATGTGTAAATGAACAAATATGCAATTTGGAAAAATTTTGAGAGCTGGAAGTTTTTGTGAAACAACCAGCGTTAGGAGATTGTAATGAGAAAACAAAGTCAGAATGACTTATTAATATTGTGTTTTGTTATTTTTATATTAACAATCATCTTTGCGTTCTATTTTCCTGATGGTCAGGTAGAATTATATTTTTGGAATTACGTGATCGACGGTATTCTGGGAATCGTTTGCATAACGCTTTTTGGTTTTAACGCCATTAAGAGAAAATACGATTTGTTTTCTCCCATTACTATTCTATCCATTTTGCATATCACGATGTTCTTTTTCACGCCTATGTACGATATTGTCATCGGAAATACATCGTGGTATGGCGTGAATTTATTTCCGTATGGTATCGAAGGGAGCTTGATTGCTTTTTTCGCATATATCAGTTTTTTGATAGCGTATAATGTTTCCTATACACCTTCCCATACCAAGCACTATTTTATGGAAAAAGATGAAAAATCTATACCGTTGATTTTAATCATGTATGCCATTTGTCTTTTGGCAAATGTGTATTATCTAGTAAAAGTTTCCGGGAACAGTGTAACTTATATATTTACATTGGGATTGTTGGGAACTGGAGACAGTTCGGAAGCTTCCGATGCGAGTTTAGGCTTTATTTCGATGCTGTCGTTCGCACTTCCCTCCATCACCTTGCTATATGTAGAGTACGGTAAAAGCAAACTTTTAAAAATTATTTTATTTGCGTTAATGTTTGTTCTTCAGGTGGAGAGAGGATTCCGGTTTTATATTATCCAGATCATCATTATGTTTGCAGCTTATTATTTTATTCGCCATAATAAGAAACCTAAATTCAGTCAATTGGCTTTTGGGGGCATGTTAATGATGATTCCGATTGTTTTGATGACGATGTTCAGAAATTCGATCCGGGTCGGCGGAGGCATGGATTTATCGTTGGTTGATTTAAATTCTATAACAGATGCTCTTGACGCTGCCATATGGGATAATTTTAGAATATATAAAACATATTATGGCATTATCAAGGCTGTACCGAATATGACAGATTATATGTATGGACAGCAAATGATTAAATATACGATTATTATGTTTATACCCAGAATGATTTGGCCGGGTAAACCAGCACCACCCGGAAGCGAAGCGATTGCGTTGGGGGTTACCGAGTATTCGGTTAAGGCCGGAACGGCTTATCCAAATATTGGGGAATATTATTATGAATTCGGTGTGCCGGGCGTCATCTTTTTTATGGTTCTATTGGCCAGATTGTTAAAGATGACCTATGTGAAGTATCGTGAGCGATGCTCCTCCAAAATAGAATTAATGATTTACTGTACGGTTTTGGGAGATATCCTTCAATTGGTGATTAGAGGGTATACGCCATCTAACTTTTGGATGGTCGTATTTACATTGTTGCCTTATTTGGTGATTTTGATGATTAGCGGATAATTAATTGAAATATCAGAAAGGAATTATTTTATGAATAAAATGCAAATACCTAAAATAATACATTATTGTTGGTTTGGATATGGAAAAAAGCCTCCTATTATTGAACGTTGTATAGCATCTTGGAAAGAAAAATTGCCATCGTACGAGATCAAGGAATGGAACGAAAGCAATTTTGATGTTCAAGCTCTTACATTTACATCTCAGGCGTATGCAGCCAAAAAATATGCATTTGTATCAGATTATGTCAGATTGGCGGTATTAAAGCAATACGGCGGCGTATATTTAGATACTGATGTTGAGGTTCTTAAATCTTTGGATATTTTTTTAGATAACAAAATGTTTTGCGGATTTGAAAGTCAGTCAGGAGTAAATTCTGGATTGATATTGGGCACTGTAAAAAATCATCCGATATTTGATGAGTTGATGAATTACTATCAAAATAACAGTTTTCTTGATGAAAATGGTGTGATCAATTCCTATACAACTGTGCAGAACATGACAGATGTACTACTCAAGCATGGATTGGTATTAAATTGTAATATTATTCAAACCGTTGACGATGTAACAGTCTATCCAAAAATAACCTTTTGCCCGGATGCGGAAACAAGAAAGATAGGAAATTACGCAGAAGACACATATA
>CACYDA010000135.1 GCA_902773095.1 uncultured Lachnospiraceae bacterium
AACCGGAGGCTGATACATATTATCTGGTTATCCGTAATTTATTTACGGATAACCGGTATTCTATGTTTCAATAACTAGCATTGGAATATAGAATACCGGTTATTTTTAAAAAAGGAGAGTTGAATGTATGCGGCATCAAATCAAAAGGTTTTTAAACGATGAGGATGGTGCGATGGCAGTTATCGAGGCTACGATAATATATCCGATTGTATTTTTTTGTATTTTTGTTTTGATTTTTATAGGACTGTATATTATGCAAAGCATGATAGTGTCTTCTTTTGCACAAAAAACAGCTGTGACTGCTGCAAGAGAAGTTGCATATCCGGGATATCTGGATCTTGCTTCAAACGGAGTATTTAATACGGGTGCGGTAGATGCGGATTTCCGGAATCAGCCTGTAAATGCTGAAACAACCGATCAAAAAAATGCCCAAAGAGGAAAGGCTATTATAAAGTGCAGCTTTGACAGTAAAAATGTAAAAACTGATGCTTATAGATATTGGAAATCAGATCCTCTTAACAATGATACAAAAAATAAACTTATAAAATTTATGGTCGGTTCAAAAGGTGATAAGGGTATGGTAACATCTCTTTCTGTATTTGGTACGGGAAAAGCCGAAGCAAATATAAAATGTGATAATCATGTCTTGTCTCAGACAGTAACTGTAAAAGTAACACAGGAATTAATGGAATTCCCAGTACTTAAATTTTTTGGTGTTCAAACACCTAAGATAGTAGCTGTTGCATCTGCTACAGTGGCAGATTCTGATGAACTTGTTCGTAATACGGATTTTATTATTCATACGATAGATTCATTAGGAAAAAGGTTTGGTATAGATATAGCAGAAATGAGAAAAAAGGTTGAGTCGGCTTTAGAAAAAGTAGGACTGAAATGAGGTGCTTATTTTGAAATTGATGAGATTTTTCAGAAAAAACAAAGGTTCAATATCTATTATGCTTTGTGTTTTACTTTTACCTATGATAACATTTGCAACAATGATATTGGATGCCTCAAGACTTCAGGCAGTAAAAACTGCTATTTCCGGTGCCGGAGACCTTACTATGAATGCTGCTATGTCAGAATATGACAAAGTAGTTAAGGATATGTACGGCCTTTTTTCAATGGTTCAGGATGAGAACGATCTTGAGCCTGCACTTTATAATTATTTCAAACAAACTATTGAAGGTGCATTGAAGAGTACAGGAACTGATGACCCTACCATTGAAAAGTATGCTGACGATCTTGCAAAGTGGATTATTGACAGACAGAGTAAAGGTGATTATGATTTTGACAATTTTTTGAACATGCAGGTAAAGGATGTAAAGCTCGGAAATGTTTCTTCTTCTGCGCTTGCTAATCCTGCTGTTATGAAACGTCAGATCATTGAATATATGAAATATAAAGGACCTGTTTCTCTTGCTTCAAACCTGATTTCAAAATTGGGATTCCTTAAAAACAGCTCCGCTCAGACCGAAGTGCTTGAACAGAAGGTTGAATATGCGACTTCTCTTAATACCGTACAAACAGCTTGTGAAAACGCATATGATGCGGTCACAAAATATAATGAATCAGCCGGATTGGTAAATAAAATGTATTTGGATGGATTGACAAGTGCATTTATTGATAGTGAAAAAAATTGTTTTTATGCTGCTGAAGCAAAAATATTTGAACAATACAGTGGTCAGAATTACTTGGTACATATTACAAGAGTTCAGGGAAACAGTATTACTTATGATGAACCTTATGACATAGATACTTCAGGTCTTATAGTTGAGGATTCTGTTCTGAAAACAATGAAAACAGATGATATGTATAAAAAATTGGAAGATCTGAGCAGCAAAGCCTTGACTCTTATTGACTATACTGATAAAAGTGATTCCTATTTTGAAAAATATGGCGGATTTATCGAACTTGATTACAATGAAGAAAAACCATCTGAATCAATTATAAAGTATAAATCTCTTCCTGTTGTAAATCATGTCAGTACCGATTTTTCATGGCTGAAGATGAGAAGAGATTTTTTAAAGAAGGCTATTGGCAAATTATCTGATATTAGTCAAGATAATAATAGTGGAACGTTGATTGATGATTTGTCAGATTTATATCTTCATACAATGTCTATGTATTTGAATAGAGATTTAGGAAAATATGAGCAAACATTGAACCCATATCAAACAGTATGCAAAGAATTTAAAAGGGTTTTTACTGAATATGATAAAAAGCTCCGTTCTGAAATGAAGCAGAAAAATATGACTGATGATGCTATTGAAGCTGCATTGAAAAAAAATGAATCATATAAAAAGATGAATGAGGAAAATGAAAAACTGAAACTGATGTATTCATATTTTGCTGATACCGATAATCCGGAAAGCGTTTTGTCTGTTCACGATGAGATCATAAGGTATTGTGAGGATACAAGTATTTACAGTAAAGCAGTTGATATTTTTATTAGCAAAGCCAAAGCTGCTATTTTTCCGTATTATTTAAACGTAATAAATGCATTATCATATCTGGATGAAGTAAACTCTGCGCTTGATAAAGTAATAGAAAATATGAAAACTGCCGAAACAGAAAAACAGCAATGGTCAGATGCAATAGATAAAGTAGATGACGGTTCTACAAAGACAAGCATGAAAAGTGATTATGATACTTCAACAGATGGTATAGAAATCGAAAGTGTTAAACAGCTTAAAGAAGTTGTTGATGCCATAAAAAAACCGTTGGAGGAAATTAAGACTGCTTTTGAAAAAGTATCATTTTCTCAAGCATCTATTCTAAAAAGCGAGAACTCAGTAATAGAGCAAAAAATCTCACAAAATTTTTTAGTACTTTACTTATGGAATGATAATAAAGATAAAATATTTGTCGAATATAATAATATAGGAGATATTTTACAAGCGTGTAGTTTATATGCAAGCGATTATTCATATAATTATCCTTTAGGAAAGTTTATTTGTGATGCAAAATTTATATCCAACCAGATCCAGTTTCAGCAGGCCGGTTTGATCGATGGATATAAGGATAATCCCCCTCCGGATGGAAATGGCGAAATATATGACAAAGAGAAATTCTATTTTACTCTTAAAAGTATTGCCGATCCCAAAAAGACACAATTAAGCGACGAAAACGATACAAATAATAAAACCCAAAATTTAAATGATATGGTCAATAAAGGTGAAAATCTTGATCAGCCGGAAACAACAGATGAAACAAAAGACGATAAAAAGGATGACAAAAAGGATGACAAAAAAGATGACAAAAAAGATAATAAAGATGAAAATTCAATAAGCGTTGGCGGTATTTTAGAAAATGTGAATACATATTGTACAGCAGAAGATATTCCTGTGCAGGATGTAACAGAATTAGATACTGATACTTCCAATGCTAAGAGCATAACGGTTAGCAGCAGTGATAAATCGGGCTATCAGAGTCAGGGCAGTAAATCATCAGAATCTCTCGGAAAAGCTAAAAATATATTATCAAAAATTTCGGATCTTGGATCTACTGTGGTTGAATATGCATATCTTGAAGAATACTTTACAGAAATGTTTTCGTGCGATACTGATCGTGTAGAAATACTTAAAAAGCAGAATAAAGGTGACGGAAAACAAGGTATGCTTACTTTAAGCAATACCAGATTGAATCCCAATAGTGAATGGTATGCTAAAGAAGTAGAGTATATGCTTTGGGGAGGCGCAGATCTTTCTTCAAATGTAACGAAAAATTATGCAATGGTATATCTTATCAGGTTTGCACTTAATGCTATATATGCTTTTACTGCTCCTGATATACAATCATTTGCACTTGAGATTGCAACAGCAGTAGCAGGCTGGACAGTTGTTGGAGTACCGATAGTGCAGGCGGTAATTACTATTGCACTTGCACTTGCAGAAAGTGGTATTGATATTGCAGAACTGCGTCAGGGAAAATCTGTTGCAATTTACAAAAGTCAGGAAACATTTGTCTGCTCGCCTACAGGTGCATTAAAAAAAGGTATCGACACTGTTGTTGAATATGCTTCAGAAAAAGTCGAAGATTATATAGATAAAAAAATTGATGATATAGTTGATGGTCTTTCAGGAACTATAGAAGACAATATGGGTAAACTTAAACAATATGCACAAAACTATGCAGATGAGCAAGCTGAGACAATGAAAGCAAAGGTTGTTGATGTATTTGTTACACCATTGCTTAATAAGCTGACCCCTGTGTTAAATGAAGCAGCAAATAAATCGGCTAATTTGAAATCACTTATAACTAATGCAGTTGATGAAGCATTAAGCACGGTGAAAAGCAATATTGATTTGCAGCCGTCCGGAATTCTTAAAGATCTTGAAGAACTTGCTTATAATAAATTTGTTGAAAAGGAATTCAAAGAAGGATTTATAGAATATATGAATGACTTTTTCACGAAAGTAGATCAGGGGTTGTCTGCAGATAATCTTAAAAGTATAATCGAAAAACGTATTGATACAGTCAAGAACTCAATAACAAAAAAATTAAAAGAGTACACTGATAAAATATATGACAAATTGATGGATGAATTTGAAAAATACAAAAAAGAGTCTGTCGAAAAGGCTAAGGATATAGTTCATGATAAAGTGTCGGAATATACCGATGAGATCTCAGGAAAAATATCAGGTTATATCGGAGATAAAGTCAAGGATTCTATTCCTTCTATGGATTCCGGCTCATCAGGCGGATTTACTCTTGATTATAAAGAATACTGCAAGATTTTCGTATTTTTGAATATTGCTATGAATGAGCAAAATATGCTCAAACGTTGTGCTGCACTGGTAGGTGCAAATATCAAAAATGCTGATAAAAGACATAGTAATTTTGATATTTCAAAAGCATACACTTTGGTATATATGAGTGCAAATGTCAAGATGAATACATTGTTCCCATGGGGAGTTGAAAATTCTTACAGTGATACTACGGGAAATAACAATTTTTCATTTAATCTTGGCAATATGGGCTCAAATGAGGTCACTATACATTACGATGCTATGAATGGTTATTAAAAGGAGATCATGATTATGAAAAAGTGCTCTGCAATCTCAGTTTTATTATTTTCAATTATATTATCAACATTTCTATGTAGTTGTACACAAGCGGCATCAGAAACAAGCGAGAAAAAAAATACATCATCTTCTGTATCTGTAAGTTCTTCATCAGATGGAAAACAGTCTGAGAGTACTGTCAGCGGTAACAAGAATGAAAGTTTTTACGGCTATGCGTTTATTCGTCCGTCAAATTTTGACCATGAGTTTTACAGCAAAAAATCGCTTGATTATTATTACGGAAAAGTAAGTACCGATTCAGATGTTTATTTGTTTTTGTATCAGAAAGAACTTGAAGATAAAAAAGATCTTCCGTCAGGTTTTAAGACTGATATAGATGAATTCATTGAAAAAATCTATAAAAGTATGTCGGACAATATTAAATATTCTGATGAAACCAAAGAAAATGTAAAACTTTTGGGTAAAGATTTTGTAAGACAAACTGGTATGATAGATACAGGTTTTAACAATAGTGATGGAAAAGCTTCAAAATTATATTATACAGCTTATTATGGCTGTATGGATTTTCCTTACTATGCTTACAAAGATCAGCCCATGGTTATAATGAGCTTTTCAGAAGGAACTGACGATCAGATTATGAATGATGTCAAAAAAATAGCGGATCAGGCATATTCGTCTTTTAAGGAGTCCATATGAGGTGATCAGAATGAAATTGTATAAGATAAAAGATGAATCCGGAGTTATTGCTATTGAGGCTGTTCTTGGACTTACTTTTTTCATGCTGGCAGTAATATCGATTATGATCGTTTCATTTATAATAAGACTTCAGGCAACAATACAATATGCTGTTGATCAGACTGCAAAACAGTTGTCTTCATATTATTATCTGCTTGATGCAACCGGAATTGCAAAATATACTTCCGGCAATATAGATGAAGATACAAAAAACGATTTAGATAAAACTAACAAAATCATAAGTAATGTTGTTGATTTTGCAGGTGAAGCAGAAAATGTAAGCAATGATTTGAAAGATATTTCTTTAGATGATCTTAAAGATCTTAAAGATGATGCTGTAAAAATGAAAACAAAAGCTCAGGATCTCTGGCAGTCTGTAAAATCGCTTAAAGATGATCCTAAGGGGCAGATGAAGGCAATTATCACGGTTTTTGCCCGTTCTATTGGAAATAAAGCACTTTCTTATTATGTGACACCGTATTTATGTAGAATGATCATGCCGAATTATATGGGTGGTGACTTAAAATCAGCCGAGAAATATCTTGATGATATAGGCGTTGTGGGTGATGATGGTCAAAAAGGTATGGATATGATAGATTTTACAAAATCGTCATTACTTTCTGACGGGAGGTCAATAAAAATAGTAGCAGTTTATCGTCTTAATACTAAAAAACTGACATTCGGAATCCTTGACACCGATCTTGTATTTCAACAGTCTGCTGTCACAGCTGCTTGGGTTCAACCTAATGAATCAGGTTCCCTTCAAACTATAGGAAGTGCTTTCAAGAGCAATGGAGGATAATACTTTGGGAATAGTTTTAAAGTGTGTAATTTCATTTGTATTTGTATGTGTTTTTACATTTTTTAGCAGCTGGTATAAAGATTATTATTTTGAAAAAAAGAAAAAAAGCATCAAAGAAACATTTATATTATCATATAAGTTTATGATAATATGGTTTTCAATATGTATGCTTTTTTTAGCAGTAAGTATATTTCTTGAAGAAAAAAAAGGACATGATTATCTGACACTTCTGGAAAATCAAATAGTATGGTGTTTTGTTTTTCTGATAGCATATATTGATATCAGAGTAAAAAAAATACCAAATAAACTTATATTGATCTTGTTGGTAATAAGATTATTATTTATATTTATAAATGTTTTCATTTCGTTTGAAGTATTTTGGTCAGTATTTTTATATTCTGTAATTGGTGCACTTGCAGGAGGCATGATTATTCTTATATGTGCATTGATTTCAAGAGGCGGAGTGGGTTTCGGCGATGTTAAAATGTTTACAGTAGTGGGATTATATTTTGGTCTGCATGGTGTTATAGCAATAATGATGTATTCCCTTTTTCTTGCTGCAATTTATGGATTATTTTTAATAATATTTAAAAAGGCTAAAATGAAATCTACTATTGCTATGGCTCCGTTTATATTTTTAGGGTTATCTTTTCACTTGTTTATTTCATAGTCAGGAGAAATTGTTATGAAGTCTAAAAAATTTATTCCTTTACTAATTCCAATGATAATGATTTTTATGTGGGTAATATCTTTTAATAACATAGTTGATTATAATAAAAATATATCCGCAGAATATACTAGTCACATTAAAGCTGCTGAAAAATATCTTGAAAAAGATATTATCATAGATGCTATTGATGAATATCAAAAAGCACTGTCGATAAAAAGTGACGACTATGATACAGCAATGAAAATTGCAGAATTATACGGTAAACTTGATGATAAAGCTTCCGAGATGTCTGCATACAAAAATGCTATAAATGCTGACAAAACAAAAATTGATCCTTATCTTATAATATCGGATTATTATATCGAGAAAAACAACTTCAGTGAAGCATACAGTGTACTTAATGATGCTGATAAGTATATAGACAGCCAAGAGATAGATACAAGGCTAATAAAAATAAAAAGCAGGTATAGTTTGTCTAATCTCAGGTATAAAAATATGCTTCCGTATTTTTATTTGAATAATAGCTCGACCGGATACTCTGTAGTTGAAGAAGATGGAAAAAAGGGGCTTTTATCTACAGGCGGCAGTTGGACTGTCAAATGTCAGTATGAGGATGTTGGTATATATTCCGATTATGTAACACCTGTAAAAAAAGACGGAAAGTACTATTATATAAATATAAAGGGATATAAGAAGCTTGTCCCTGACGAACCAATGGATTATCTTGGAGCTTTTTCGGGAGGATATGCACCTGCAAAAAAAGGAAATGTGTACGGATATTTAGACAAAAAGATGAAGGAATATAAATTTGAATTTGAGTTCGCAGGCGGATTCTGTAATGGTGTTGCAGCTGTCAAAAAAGATGGAAAATGGGCAATTATTAATTCCTCGCTTAAGACTGTAACCGGCTTTGAATTTGATGAAATACTTTTAAATGACTATGGATATTGTTCTGAATATAGTATGATCTTTGCAAAAAAAGACGAAAAATATTATCTGTATGATAAAAACGGAAAATGTTTATCCGAAGGTTATGATGATGCAAAAATGTTTGCTTCAAATGAGCCGGCAGCTGTAAAGAAAA
The DNA here is from genome assembly GCA_902773095.1 of uncultured Lachnospiraceae bacterium. GTDB lineage: Bacteria > Bacillota > Clostridia > Lachnospirales > Lachnospiraceae > Bovifimicola. The sequence goes on from CACYDA010000135.1 coordinate 8,316, forward strand.
ATGGTAAGTGGGGATACATAGATAACAAAGGTAAAATAGTAATTGAACCTGCTTATGAAGATGCTGATTCATTTTCTATTGGATATGCACCATTTTGCGAGAATGGTAAGTGGGGGTGCATTGATAAAAAAGGTGTAGTATTAATAAAGCCGCAGTTTGAATTACTAAAACCTTTTTTTAAGAATGGAACTGCTTTTGTAGTTGATGATGGTAAGAAAAAACTAATTACTGTTACAATTTATTAATTATACGGAGTGAATGAATATGTTAAGAAAAGAGATGAGAAACAGCAATACTTTTGCTGTTTATGATGTTGTCGATAACAGTATTGAAATAGATCGTGAAAGTATATTAATGATAAAGAATAATAAAGAAAAAGATACTCATCTTGCATCTATTATGGTTGAAGAAGCAGACGGAGAAAAACATATAATGTTCGATATAACCGGACGAATTTCATTACTGGAATATATTAAAGGGTATAATATGACTCAGGATGAATTCAGACAGTTGATATTGAATTTGGCGGAAGCCATCAATAGTCTCGATGAATATATGATAGATGTTAAGAAAATATTGCTCATACCTGAATATGTTTATATAAATATAATAAACCGAAGTGTAGTTTTTATTTGCATGGCACTGAAAAATTTTGACAGTCAAGCCGAACTCTATAATTTCTTCCATTATATTATTCATAATTGTAAGGTGGAATTAGGTCACGAAGTAAGTTATACTGACAGAGCAAAGAAAGTTATGTGGTATGAAAGCGGCTTCTCAGTAAATAATTTGAAAAATGCTCTTTTGTCAGAAAAAAATACAATATCTGAGGATAAAAAACAAGATGAGATCACAGTAGATCCTTCAAAAGAATATAAAAATAATACAGTATCGGATATGAATCAATATAATAATGAATCCAAAAATAATACAGTCGTTTATAATGAACAGAACAAAAATATCTCCTCTTATAATCAGCAGCCCCAGATCCAGAACAATCCGGCACAAGCTAAGAAAAAAGGAGGATGGTTTGATAAGCTTTTAGGAAAAGGCAAAAAAAATCAGTCCCAATCATTTCAGGGTGGATTGCAGGGAATTGTTAATTCCAATAAAAATGGAGTATCAAATGGACAAATAAAGAATGCTCAGCAGCAGTATCAGAACCAGAATGTCCAGCAGTACCAGAATCAGAATGCTCAGCAGCAGTATCAGAACCAGAATGTCCAGCAGCAGTACCAGAACCAGAATGTCCAGCAGTACCAGAATCAGAATGCTCAGCAGCAATACCCAAACCAGAATTCTCAGCAAAAACCTAAAACTTTGAATTTAGGAGGAACTACTGTGTTAAAGGGTGGCATGGCAGGATATGATGCTTCTGATAATAAGACACCTTCAAATCAGGGCAGTCAGAATACACAGTATCAAAACAATCAGCCTATGCCTCAGAATCAGGGCGGTCAGAATATACAGTATCAAAGCAATCAGTCTATGCCTCAGAATC
>CACYDA010000136.1 GCA_902773095.1 uncultured Lachnospiraceae bacterium
AATGATACTCCTATTTTCATATATTATAGGAAATCTGTCAAGTTTGACTTTCCTATCTGGCGGTAAGGAATATATTTATTTTCTCTGCAGGACACATAGATATAATATTTGTGTATTTCCATTCGAATATCCTCCCTTCCCAATCGATAACATCATTATTATTGGTCGCTGTGATCGAACTCTACGCCCCGACCATCAGGCACTTATGTTGATTCGCTTATGATGATTTATACTTTAACATAAAATTGGATGGCACCTCTTTCTTAATTCTTATATAAATATTCTAATGTACTGATATAAATCATTGCAATGTAATCAAATAACTTGTTTTATTAATTAATATTAATCTGTGAACACATTACTATATGTCGTAAATGCTGTTTTTTACTCAACTTTAATCAAATTCATCAAATGGTTAATCAATTCGTGAGTATTCGTAATCTCTGAGATATTTTTCAACATATACTGCAAATTCATTCATAATTTGTTGTTGATTCATCTGATGTAATTTTTCGATTTAGACATAAAAATTCTCCCTTCCAGGTATACAAGGTTTTATTATTTCTCTTGTTTACCAGAAGGGAGCTATAGAACACTATTAATAACAATATTATTTCGAGATTAAACCGATACTTCCCACCTACATTTTCACATTCCTATTACATCTTCTTTACCACCACAAGCATCTGGCCCGGCGTGACATCACCTTTCAAGTCGTTGACATTTTTTAAACTATCCACAGTGGTATAGAATTTTTTTGCAATACTCCACAATGTGTCACCATCATTGCACACATAACCCACAATTCCCGGCAAGCTGCTGATTTGATCCATGTCATACTCATTTTCTTCAATATCCGTAATCACTGCTCTCTTTCGTTTGTCAAACACGATACAATCCAGCACAAGACTAGCTTTTACCTCGATTTCATCCGTTCCTGCCATATTGGTGGAAATCTGTTCCGGTACCGCCCGTATTCCATACACACTGTTGTCCCTGACTCCATTGACTTCAATCTTTTGTGAAAACGGAATGCTTCCTGTTATACAGCACAGAGGATTGGTATCATCCGAGCAGATATAAAGGATGGAGATATCCAAAACTCCCTCAACATCAATTCCGTCTTCCGTGATTGTTGTCTCATCTACTTTCACATCCCCGTCACAGCTGCAGATTTGCAGGATATGTGTCTCATCAATATGATCCGTTCTCATTTTTTCCGAAACTTTGCACTTTGTCACATTTTTCATCAACAGATTCTCATAATCTGTTTCCTTTGTCACAAGCTGCAAATCCTTCTTCCTGGAATAAGCATCTCTGACGATATCAAATTGCTGCTCCTCATATAATTTAATATCAACTGTCACGATTCCATCCATCGACAACACTCTCTGTTCTCCATCAAAATCCGGTTTTGCCTCAATGTCGGAACTCATCAGTTTCAGTTCAATGTTTGGTATCAGATCTTCGCTGCAGCCGGGAACTTCCACGACACCACTTAACGGAACCGTTGCATTGATCCACTGCAGCGGTCCTTCTTCAGATGAATAAAGGACAAACACTGCTATTTCACCATTCACCGCAATCCTGTCTTCCATTAATTTTACATTACTTGACGACAGATTTGCAGTACTCCAGATAATCTCATTGATATTCAGCTTCCCTGCAATAAGATTGATTTCCTCCCGAATTCTAAGCAAATCCTTCTTTTTGATGGCAATCTGGGTCAGTTCAATAGAATCTTTGATATATTCAATACTGTCATCATCAATATCCACTGCAAATTCTTCATCACTGATATTTTCCGCAAGGGCAACCACTGTTACCACGGCTTTCACACTAATTTTTCTCGAATTAATGACGCTTACGGACAAATCATCCATCACAAGATCGACACTGATCGTATCTCCATCTTCAATTCCATCCATATTGATGACTTCATCAAACGGAATCATTCCATCTAATTTATGTATTTGAACTTCATTGCCGGCCGCCCTGTACATCATCTTAAACTGTAGTTTTCCCTTAATGGATATTTTATTCTGTGTTGCTTTTACCGTATCTACAATAATGTTTCCTTTTTCCGTGATTTTACTGCTGATATCAGGCAGTCTGTCAGGAACATTGATATCATCATCTAGTGTAATCTGGCTGACAATCTTTCCCCTGATATTATTCATGTGAATGTTTTTCTTAATTAATGACATGATTTTAACCCCTCTATTTTCCCCTTAATTTTTTAATTTTTTTCAATTTTAGCTGCCGCTTCTCTTTCTTACCTGAATACTACGAATGGATTTACTTTTCCATTACCTGAATACTACAGGCATTGACGCTTTGCTCTTACCCGAATACTACAGGTTTATTCACATATTTCGTCTTTACGACAACATACGGATAGGATACCGCCTGAGTGACTGACTCACTTTTTGACGGACCAACAAATTCAGTCTTGATATACAATCCGTTATTTGTCTCATATAATTCGTGCACCTTAATGCTGTATCCTCCTGTCGGCTGTTTTCCATATCCGACAACAATATATAAATCGTCACCATCCTGAAATGTTGTTTTAAACATTTTTTCCTTCCGTTCATTGATTATTTTTTTCAGTTCCGATGGCAGTCTCTCTTCCGGCATAATATCAAATTCTGCCTCTTTTTTATTCCCTTCATTTTCATTTGACTTACCGGTGATACTGCATGAACAAAATATTCCACAAACAACAACACACAAACATATTGTCAAGATTATTGTTGTGATTTTTTCATTGGTTGTTCTGCTTATGGCATTTCCATCTCTTTTATAAAATCTCATCTATATTTCCTGCCATTTACATATGCTTATAATAATATATGCAGGACATGAAATAATATTCCAATTTTTAACACTCATACCCTATTAGTATATTCGCAGTTATTTTCTAATGGTGATCTGAAAAAAATCGATTCATTTCCTTTAATTCCCATTTCAATTTGTCTCTCTCAAACAGTATGACTCTGAAAGTTCTTCCCATCACAACAAATGGGATCAGAATCTTGAAACGATAGGCCAAAGGATAATGTTGTTTGTAAAACGTATTGTCAGGGAATACCCTAGACATGAAATATCCTGCTTTTCCGGTCAATCCGACTCCTTTTTTGCCTTTTTTGCCTTTTTTTCCTATTTTGCCTTCTTTTCCTTTTCTGCTTTTTTGGTAATTCTTCATCTCATTCTTTATTCTATTCTGATTATTTCCAAACGCACCGGAGCCGAGAATATATTCAAGCATTTCTTTCTCCTGACTGCTTAGCCTCTCCAAATCATCGAAACAGGTATCCGGATTTGATAGTGTAGCAAACGCCAGTTTTCTCATTTTTTTCTCATAACCTGCTAACCCAAACTGTCTCAGTTCGTGGTCAATATACGCTCTGTCAAGTTCTTTTCCATATACTTTATTATAAATATAGATATCCATAAGACTCTTGATCCCGGTTCCCCTGACTTTAAAATGCTTATAGGTATGAAGAACGATATAAATATAAAAATCATTCGGCAAAAAATGATAGCCATATTCATGATTGTCATCTTTTATTAGTTTTGAAAACACATCCCCATAATAACCTGACAGTTTTTCGTTAAAATAATCAGAAAACAATTGTGTGTGCATCTCAAAATTGAAAAATGGTCTTTTTACATATACATCATGATATGTTTTTCCAATGCTGACTACTGTGTATCCTTCTTTCTTAAAAAACTCACAAAGCTCCTTTTGATATCTCCTGTCGTATAGAATATCATTGTCTACCATTTCTCTCATGCCAAATCCGGGATAGAGTTCCTTTAACAGAATTCCTTTCAAAGGCATATATCGAATCTTGTTTTCTTCCATAAACCGGAGCACTTTTTTTCTTTCTTCATCGAACAAAAGATTCCTATAGATTGCAGTATCAATCACTGACCGGATAAAACTAACAGATTCCGTATCCATTTTTCCGTCCTGATAGAGCTTTGAGCTCTTTAATGCCTGTGCCACAGCCACCCCGGTTGTATGAGTTTTTGCATACGGAATCACTTCCTGCAGATCCATCTCATTGACAATCTCTTCACTGGGTTTCCTCTCATTGAGGCTGCACGAAATCAAATAAATCAACGATTCTTTTCTATTCATTTTATCTATATCATCCAAAGAGCATATACCAATCGGATGTTCTCCTTTCTGCTACTTCCCTATTTTAGGTAATTGCGATACTCTAATCCCTTCCGGTGACATATTTACTTCTCTGTCACAGATCTCTAGAACTGACATTCTGTGTGTTACAATCACAACCGTCTTGTTTGTCATATTCCTAATATTCCCAAGAACTTTTTTCTCTGTCATCTCATCAAGAGAACTTGTCGCCTCATCAAACAGCAGGATTGGATTACCGGAATATACTGCTCTTGCAATGGCTATTCTTTGCATTTGCCCTTCTGAAAGTCCCCGTCCTCCTTCGCCAAGCATGGTATCGATTCCTTCTTTCAAATTCAGCACAAACTCTTTGGCGCATGCAATCTCTAATGCTTTGATGATTCCACTTGTATCCTCCATTTTCTTTTCATCAGAAAATGCCACGATTTCCCTGATTCTTCCCTGCATGAGCTGGTTTCCCTGGGGAACATAAGCAAACATACTGCGATAAACTGCAGTCATAGCAGCTTCCCCCTCATTGGTAACAAGAACACATTCTCCCTCATCAAGCGGATAGAGATTCATCATCAGTTTCAGCATTGTACTCTTTCCACACCCGGAAGTACCTGTGATTGCCAGATATTCCCCTTTGGCAATCTCCATATCCACATTTTCCATCACTTTAATGCCTTGATTTTTATAGGAGAATGATGCATTCTTAAGCCTGATACTATGAAAGTGATTGGAATAAAACTCATTAATTTCATCATCTGACAAAACAGTTTCATCATATACCGTCTTCCATTCTTCCGATTCCATCAGTCTCTCTGCACTTGCAATCATTGCATAATATTTGGGAAGATACCCGGAAATATTCGCAAATGGCGACTGGATCTGCCCCACCAGCTGAACAACGGCAAATAACGTTCCATATGTCATATTGTGATTCAAAATCTGATAACCACAATAAATTCCTCCACCAATATAAGCACTATTCATCAACACCGAAAAACCTGTATTGCACAGATTAGAAAAATTACTCTTTTTCATTCTGATTGCCAGGTATTCTTTCATCTGCAAACCTGACTCATCTTTGATGCTTTTTTCTTTTGCGAAGGAATGTACGATCAAAAGATTTGTCAGCCTGTCCAACATATATACTCTTACTGTTCCATCTGATTCCCTCTGCCTTTTGTGGAGTTCTTTTATCTTCTTTTTCAATAAAAAAGTCAACAGACATGCGACTATTCCACAACCGACAACCAAAAATGAAATATCCGGAAGAAGAATGAGCATCATAACAATAGCGCCGATTAATTTAATCAGCATACCTGCAACATCCGGAATAATTGTCACGATTCCCTCCGCCACAAGCTGTGTATCCGTTGTCATTCTGCTCATCCACTCTCCGGAATGTAAATATGTTACAGAGGCGTATTCCTTTTCCAAAACATTCGAAAATAATCTTCCCTTTAATTTATTTTCAACTGTACCTTTTCCATATTCTTTCAAATATCTGTTCGATGCACCCACAATCGCCCATGAAACAATGACTCCCATCAGATACCATGTGTATGTTTGAAACACTTGCCTGTTTCCTGCCACGGCTCCATCAATCATTTGTTTAAAAAACCATGTCATCCCAATTCCGATTCCTGACGATATCACCTGTAAAATCAAGATCATGCAGGTGAGCCATTTTGCTTTTCCAATTATCCCAAAAATCCATTTCAGGGCTTTTTCACGAATCAACAACCGCCCCAAAAACAATCTTGTTTTGTGCAACATCTGATTTTTCCTCCATGGATTGGTACATTATGGTTCAATACGACAAAAATCTGCGGCAAGATAACCGATTGTCGTATCATCGACATAGATCGCAACCCATGTTGCAGTACATTTTGACGGCTCAATACGGTAGGTTTCCCCTTCATTTGCATACCCAATGATATTGTCTGCCACATTTCTGTAAGAACGGATATTGCAGCCACCTCTCAAATAAGCAATTGTTCCGTTTACCGGAACCGGATCAGTATCATCTTCAATGATTTCTCCTGCATCATTGTTTCCACCTTGTGCATCACCGTTTTGTCCACC
>CACYDA010000137.1 GCA_902773095.1 uncultured Lachnospiraceae bacterium
CGCTTCTAAGATATTAAATCCTGATGACGTCGGATTTTCAAAGTATATTGTCTGTTTTCCGGTTCCTGACAGAATCACTTTGTGATTGCCTTTTGCATTAAAATTATTTGACCAATATCCTTTTAGCTGTGTAAAGTTTCCTTTCAACTCTAAAGTTCCGTCTGTCAGTATATTACTTCCTTCATTCCAGTCACTTTGGGTATAGAAATCTCCCTGCACCGTAAAATATCCATCTGCATGCTCCATTTTCAGTCCTGCATTGGCAATACCATAGATTGGATTTCCTTCTGCATCCCATGTACAGCTCTGCAATCTGTAATCTCCGGTTACGGTAATGGTTCCATCCTGTACATTCAGTGTTCCACCGGAATGAAGATAATTGCCATTCACTACAAGTTCTCCACCATTCAGATTGATATTTCCATACTGTGCCATATCTCCATTCACGACAAGTCTGTGACCATTCAGATCAAGCGTTCCATATTGTGAAAAACTTCCTACAACTGCATCATTTTCCAGTTTGTTGATTCTTCCGGAAACAAGATTAGCTATTCTGTTTTGTGAATAGGAAAGAATATTAAAACCGGAGGTTCCTGCATTTTCAAAACTAATTGTCTGGATTGCCGTGCCTGTAAACATCACCTTATGATTCTCTCTTGCGTTAAAGTTATTTGACCAATATCCTTTTAACTGTGTAAAATTACCTTTCAGCTCTAAAGTTCCGTCTGTCAGCACATTATACGAATCACTCCAGTCACTCTGGGTATAGAAATCTCCCTCTACCGTGAAATGACCTGCTTCTTCACTCATGTTCAATCCGGCACTCGCAATTGTATAACTTGTAGTGCCATCCTCACTCGTTACTTCTTTTTGCAGTCTGTAATCTCCTTTGATATCTGCCTCACCACTATTGATTTTCAAGGTACCGCCAGAGTGAAGGTAATTTCCTTCTACTGTCAGTTTACCGGTATTCACATCCACATCACCAAATTCTGTCATGTCTTCCAGTACCGTCAGATGATGATTTTCCAAATCAAGCGTACCGTACTGTACAAAATTTCTTACCGTTACATCTTCTCCAATCAGACGGATTCTTCCAGAAGTAATATCTGTCTGCGGATTACTCGTTTCATAGAGAATATTAAATCCTGATGACGTCGGATTCTCAAAATAAATGGTCTGTACTTCACTTCCTGAGAAAATAACCTTATGATTCTCTCTTGCGTTAAAGTTATTTGACCAATATCCTTTTAGCTGTGTAAAGTCTCCTTTCAGCTCTAAAGTTCCTGCTGTCAGTACGTTACTCGAATCGCTCCAGTCACTCTGGGTATAGAAATCTCCCTCTACCGTGAAATGACCTGCTTCTTCATTCATGTTCAGTCCGGCACTTGCTATTCCATAACTTATAGTGCCATCCTCACTCGTTACTTCTTTTTGCAGTCTGTAATTTCCCTTGATGACTGTTTCACTACCTTTAATAGATAACGTACCACCGGAATGAAGGTAATTTCCTCCTACCGTGAAATTTCCGGTACCTGCGTCAATATTTCCAAACTCTGTCATATCACTTGTAACCGTCAGGGAATTTTCTCCCAGATTCAACGTTCCATACTGCACAAAACTGTTCACTGTGACATCTTCACCGATGGAATTGATTCTTCCTGATGTGATCTCTGCCTTTTCATTCGGTGTCGCTTCTAAGATATTAAATCCTGAATCCGTCGGTTTTTCAAAGTATATTGTCTGCTTTCCGGTTCCTGAGAAAACAACCTTGTGATTCTCTTTGGCATTAAAGTTATTTGACCAGTACCCTTTCATCTGTGTAAAGTTTCCTTGTAACTCCAAGACACCGGCTGTCAGCACATTACTTGAATCACTATTATCGCTTCGGGTATAAAAATCACCACCCACTGTAAAGTGTCCGCCATCATCCTGCATTTTAAGAGAACCATATGCAATATTATATGTCACACTGCCATCCTCATTTGTCTTCACATCAGCCAGTGTATAGTCTCCATCCACTGTGAACGTACTGTTTCCAATCTCTAATGTTCCCTTCGGCTGATTGTAGTCATCGCCTACATGGATGTTTCCGGTATTGCCATACACATCCCCCTTTTGAACAAAATCAGCTCCAATGTCAATTGTACCATTGTCAGCATAAACAGTTCCTCCGTTTTGGACAAACCCTTCCCCGATTTCAATGGTACCGGCATCTGCATGAATCGCTCCTGCACTCTGAACGAAACCTGACTGTACTTCAATCTTTCCTGTTCTTCCTGTAATATCCTCTGCCGAATCAGCCATGATGGAACCACTCTGCTGATAATAATTACCGGCAACCGTCAATGTGCCTCCTCCTGTGCAAAGCACTCCACTTGACTGAATATAATCACCTGTCACAATCAGATGTGCACCATTTAAGTTGATATCACTGCACTGTGTCAGGCTTCCATTTACGACAACTACCCATCCGTTAAACGCAATGTCACTACTAATCATAACATCGCCATAGTACTCGAAATCCTGCTCAAAAATCACAGGAAATTCGGGAACAACTTCTTCTTCTGCCCTTGCCGGTACTGCTGTTGTACCAATCATGACAGCCGACAGGGTAATCGCCATCGCCTTTCGTAATTTCATACGATTTTCCTCCTTTCCTCTTTTCGAATAGACATCTTTTTCTTCTACTTTATTGATATTAAAAGCTGCTTATATTTTACCACAAACACAATATGAAATACAACAAAAAATACCGGGAATTTCTAAGCCTTTGCCACCGCATCTTTTCCCCAATGACCATTATTATCCAGATAATATTTTCCGTTTTCTACCCATTCATTCACAGCCATTGAACCGTCTGCTTTCAGATAGTAATATACATTTCCTTCCTTGTACCATCCGGTCTGCATATATCCTCTTGCATCAAAATGATAGGTCTTTCCTTTGATGACTTTCCACTGGTTCACACAATAAGCTCCAAATTCACCGTAATACTTCCATTGACTGCCATCTTTTTCCCATCCGGCTTTTTTGCCTTCACCTTTTTGTACGTTAATTGTCATGATTTTTTCCATCATTGTTCCGTCATCATCTTTTGCGACAGATTTCACCTCGTAGGTTCCCACTGCTGTCGGAACAAATGTGGCATAGACCACATCATCAAAATCTCCTTTGATTACATACCATTCCGTATCTCCTGCCAATCTTGCATAAAAGGCATAGGTATATGGAGCCGTACCATTTGCTGCCTGTCCTGCTACCGTAACCACCTGTCCTGTTAATGCACTTTCTGTATTTAAGAAAGAAAGATTATCGTACAACAGCACTACCTGATTTGCCGGTATTGGGGTATTTTCAAATACAAAGTCCCCATTTTTGAACCGGTCCTTGCGAATCTGAAGCTGATTAAATTTTGAATTGGAAGGATTCTCGAATGAAATTGTCTGTGTCTCATCTCCTGTCAGCATTGTGATATGATGATCTCTTGCCTTAAAGTTATTGGTATAGTATCCTTTCAACTGCGTAAAGTTTCCTTTCAACTCTAATGTTCCGGCTGTCAATACATTGCCGGCAGCATTAGAATTACTACGGGTACAAAAATCGCCCCCCACTGTAAAGTGTCCTTCATCATCCTGCATTTTAAGGCTGCCATTTCCCACATTATATGTCACACTGCCATCCTCATTGTTCTGTATTTCAGCCAGTGTATAATCGCCATCAACGGTAAACGTACTGTTCCCAATCTCCAATGTTCCCTTCTGCTGATGATAATCACCGCCCACATGAATCGTACCGGTATCGCCATACATATCCCCTTTTTGAACGAAACCGTCTCCTACGTCAATCGTGCCGGTCTCTGCATGAATGACTCCTCCATTCTGGTAATAGTTTCCATTAACAGTCAATGTACCTCCCCCGGTGTAAAGGCTTCCGCCGGAATGTATATAGTCTCCTGTCACAATCAGATGTGAACCATTAAGTTCATATCACTGCACTGAGTCAGATTTCCATTCACGACAATTACCCAACCGTTAAAGGCGATGTCCAACTAATCGTAACATCTCCGTAATACTCAAAATCCTGTTCGAAATAGACCGGGAATACCGGACTTGCGTTCTCATCCGCTCTTGTCGGCACTGCTGTCGTACCAATCATAACAGCCGACAGGGTGATTGCCATCATGTTTCGTAATTTCATACGTTGCATCTCCTTCCTTTTGCTCTTACTTATTATGTTTAAAGATGTTTTAATTCTATCATATCCGCAGCATGAAATACAACAGAATCACCGAATTGGCAATTCCATTTTGGCAATTCGGTGATTCTGTTTTGGCAATTTATTTTAGTAATTCTATTTTGGCATTCGGAGCTGCGACCCGATCGGTATTCCTAATATCTTATCTTTATTATCCTATCTTTATTATCCTATCTTTATTATCCTATCCTTATTATCTCATTCTTCCCCCCGGACCTCCATTCATACCTCTCGTTCCATTTGTGCCATTTCCACCATTCATGCCTCCCATTTCGCCCATGCCATTTCCACCATTCATGCCTCCCATTCCACCCATCATTGACTGTGGAATAGAATTGACCTGTGTTCCATTGATGATAATCGTACCACCATTATACTGTGCTGTTCCGTCATAATCAAACGATGACACTTGTGCGGTAATATTGATTGTTCCGCCATTGACAATAATGTTACCGTTGGAGTCTATGGCATCTGTATCCCCCTGTCCCATCACAATGGTAAGGGTTCCGCCATTGATCTCAATGACAGGTGTTGCATATGTACTGCTCTTGCGTGATGCATTGATGCCATCATCCGAAGCTGAAATATTGATGATTCCACTATTGATCTGAACATATGTTGCTTCAATGCCTTCTCCTGCCGTGAGTTCAAAGTTTCCTCCATCAATTCTTGCAATGGTTGTCGCCTGGATTCCATCGCCTGATGCTGTAATATTGAAGTTACCACCTGCAATATAAATCCATCCTGCTGTATCATCGTCACTATATTCGCTGTGAAGACCATCTTTTGAAGACCGGATTGTGAAATTACCATCATATACAGCAATGGAATCATTTGCCTCAATACTATCTTTCGCACTGGTAATATCATAAGTACCTCCGGTAATTTTGACATCATCCTTGCCTGTAATACCATTTCCATAAGATGATATAACAGTTAACTGACCGGTTCCATTGAGTACCAGATCATCTTTCGAATAAATCACGGCATCTCCTGTAGTTCCATCACTTGAAAATGTTCCTGTCACGGAAAGTTTGCTTGTGCCAACGGTTGTCACAAAGCACTTATCCGCAGATATAACATAAATTGCCGAGTGATCCGTATTTGTGATATTCACTCCGTCCAATACCAGTTGAACTTTTGCTTCTTTGTCTGCCTCTACGCTGATGATACAATTCGTCGCTGTTCCTTTGATCACATAGATTCCCTCTTCTGTGATCTTGATTGTCTTGCCATCAGATACTGTAATGGTTGTTGCAGACGATACATCCGGAGATTGATTCAAATCCCGTTCCGTAAACACATCTGAAATATCTGTAGTTTCACTGGCAGTTGTCTGACTGGCCGCCGACTGATATACTTTCGTCTGACCCGTTGCTGACTGGCTTGTGCCTGACTGATTGGAACTTGAGCCTGTTGCCGACGAATCTGTCACTGACTGCTCTGTTTCCGTCTTTCCTGTTGTTTCCTGATTGTTTTCGGCTGTAGTCTCTTTGACTGCTGTCGTAGAACTATTTTTCTGCAATAATGCGGATGTCTGTGTTGCTTCCTCCGTAACAGTTGTTTCTTTTTTACTGCCACATGCTGTAACGGAACATGCCAAAATTCCTGATAATACGATTGCTATGATTCGCTTCCTCATAATAAACCCTCCAATCTCTGTTCCTCTTATTTTTTGAGTTATCTGTATTGTAACCACTTTTTCTGAACAAAGAATGGTGTCAATCTGAAAGCTAAGTGAATACTTGGTGAAAAAGGTTATTTCACTTTAATTTTCCCAAAAAATCTGCAATTGCCTTTTCAACTTCATCCGGCTTGTGCTTGAAAATCGAATGATCTCCCGGAATATTCACATAAGTAACCGTACCCAGCTTATCCATATATGGCTGTATATTCGTGTCAAAAAATTCTTCCGATGCCTTCACAACCCTTTCATCAATTTTGTCTTCCGATATGGCAACTTCAGAATTATCTTTCCCAGCTTCTTTTTCAATCTGTTTCGTGTAAGCAATTTTTTCACGAATATCTTCTACTGTATATGCCGAAGCATCAATGTACAGCTTTGGAATATCATTTGGTTCTATCAGATCATATGTTTTCTTTATGTTATCGTAATAATTGTCTTCCTCTGAACATACCGCCCACGACATCGGACACCTTCGCCAGATCATCGTCGCATAGTCTTTTTGCTCCTGCGTTTGAAGATTAACGGTGTATTCTTTCGGATCAAATATGATTCTGTCAATTCCAATCTTTGAACAGATCACATTAAGATACATTCCAAAATCAGCATGACGGTTTTTCAATTCAGCATCGTCAATTGAACCGATTTGTGTTGGATCCAGATAGATGACCGCTTTGATTTCATCCGGATATTTCGCCTGCCAATAGGATGCATAGACGCCTCCCAATGAATGTGCCATCAGAACATACGGTGCATTGATCTCTGCCTTTTTAAGCGCTGTACGATAATCACTGATGATTTGTTCTACTGTCTGCTCCTCATGGGTATCCTCGCTCAGTCCATAACCTGATCTGTCAACAAATGCAAAACGATACTTGTCCGTAAGCTGGGCTGTCACCATTTCCATTTCAACCACATTTGCCATGTTATTCAGACCGGCAATAGAAACGATGGTAAAATCCGCCTTTTCATTTCCTCGGATACATACATTCAGCTTGTGCGAACCGACTGATACCCGGTTGACATACCCTGCCTCATCAAGTTTCTTCCATTCCCCTTTTTCCTTTACTTTATCAACCGTAAAGATGACAACAACCGCCACAAAGCAAAGGAGAAACAGCCCCAAAATGACTTCTCCAATGGTTTTTAGTACCTTTTTCCATTTACCTTTTTCCTGCATAAATAGTCCTCCAATATTATATGATAATAAACATATTATATCTGATATCTGATATTATTACAATTCGTTTTCATACAATCATACCATCACTTTGTTCTCATGTTAAATTTGACATGCTTCTTTTTTTATGTTACAATACAGTTGTTCCGGTTTTGAACTTGCTTTTCATGCAAGGTTCCTCTTAAAACCGTTCCTCTTAAGTGGATTCTTCATCTTTTTTAAGGATACGTATTATCTGTTTCATATCTTTTTTTTGATACGTATTGTTTCTATCATATCTATATTCATTTTCCCATAAGAATCAGGATTTTTAGCAAATCATTTTTACATGTTAACCAGACATATATTTGATCTGTCGCCATTTTATGGAAAGAGGTGTGATCCTATGAGTACCTTTATGAAATTTACACTTTCCTTTTCTCCTGCGTGGATTTTGAAGCATAAAGATGATAAACCATCTCCCCTCAATTGGTTTGCCGCTGAGATCAGGAATCGATATTCTGTCACCAAATTGTATGTTCGCTTATCCGACTGCGAAGGTATGATCAAAGCATCTTCGATTATGGATGAAGATACATTGTACTATCAACTAAAAAAACTCATCATGCGTAACTACAAAATCGAAAAACCGAAAGGCGTTTTTCTTTTGCAGGTAATAAAATATGAGCAGGATGAGGATAAAACTGCCATGGAGCAAATTCAGAATCTGTTGGGCGCCAGTGAAATAAAAGCGTTGGCTATGGAGTGTTCGTCAATGGCCAGACTGTTGGTAAATGATCATGTCACAATGGCTTTTACCAGACGGACTTATCTGATTTCCATTGATGATGGATATGGTCTTACTACGTATCTGAATTTATTCGCTAACCTGTTAGAAGAACTGAATCTGTTTGAATTCTCTTCTGAAAAAAAAGTAATTGAAATTCCTCTGGAAGCATCGGAAAACAATTCTAATGTTGATGATGTGTTTTCAAAAGTATTGATCCACTTACAAAGCTCTGTCTGTAAAAGTCTGACCGTTCCACCATTTACCCTTTATGAATACCGAAAATATGCAGCGATTTTTCTTCACAAAAATAACTTCTTTATGGAAACAGAAAGTTGGAATGTGTTTTTAAAGAGAATTCTGATTGAACAGACAAATGGAAAGTTTTATGGAATGAGAGCTGTGCAAAAGATTCTTTATGAAATGTTACTGTTAAAACAGCTCTATAATGCCAACCACAATTTAAAAAGTCATACCATTATACACAATCAGATTGCTTCATTAATAACGAATGACAATCTTCCGGCCAAAAGCGGATTTGAACTGCTAGATGACCTCATCGGAATGGAATCTCTCAAAAAGAGAGTACGTGAAATTGTAGTTCAAGTTGAAGCAGCCATGAGTAATAAATCCTTGGAAGCGCCTTGTTTCCATATGTGTTTCACGGGTAATCCGGGTACCGGAAAAACAACTGTTGCCCGTATCATCGGTGAGATTCTTCGTGAAAAAGGACTTTTACGGAATGGAAATTTCTATGAACATTTTGCAAGAGACCTATGTGGAAGATATATTGGTGAAACTGAGTTCAAAACAACTGCCATCTGCCGTGAAGCGTACGGCTCTGTCTTATTGATTGATGAGGCCTATTCCCTCTATCGCGGCGACGATCATACCCACGATTTTGGTCTGGAGGCAATTAATACACTCGTTTCAGAAATGGAGAATCATCGAAATGATATGGTCATTATTCTGGCCGGTTATGAGGATGAAATGCAAATAATGATGAAGGGAAACGCAGGATTACAGAGTCGTATTCCATTTGTCATAAAATTTCCTGATTACACCAAAGATGAATTAATTGAAATCTTTATGAAAATGGCCGGTACTTCTTTTCAATATGATGATTCTTTTGTCAAAGCGGTTTTAGACTACTTTTATTCTCTTCCTGATGAACGAATCAATGCAAAGGAATTTGGCAATGCACGATTTGTCCGCAATCTTTACGAACGTACCTGGGGAAAAGCCGCATTCCGCTGCAGTACCAATCGACTGAAATTTGATACACTGACTAAGGAGGATTTTATGGCTGCCATAACCGATCAGGAATTTATTAATACAGCTTCTGCAAAAAAAATAATTGGGTTTTAGATTAGGAGGAGATTCTATGTATTTCAACGATGATGAGCAAAGAGTATCTGAACTATTTGACACAATCTGTGAAGTTTTTGAAGATACAGAGTGTGAGTATTCCAGAAATGACCGTACGCTTACTGCCACTCTCCCCGTACGGGGAGGTATTGTTCCACTGAATATCCTATTTAAGGTTGATACTGACAATCAACTAATCCAATTCCTATCTCCTTTTCTCTTTTCAGTTCCTCCCGGAAGACGCATTGAAATGGCTGTTTTACTTACCATAATTAACAAACAGCTTTTGTCTGGCGCTTTTGTATTAGATTTCGAAAAAGGATCTCTTCTCTTTCGAACAGCAATCAGCTATCAAAACTGCATTTATGATAAATCATTTTTACAGAATATGTTTATCACTGATTCCACTGCTGTCATGGATCATATTGATGATATCTACTTGTTATGTTTTGGAAAATTGAGTTTATCTGAATACTTAAAAAACCACGATAGCAGCAGTGTCGTAATCCCTTGATCAGAAACTTCACTCTTCTTCCCAGTTTTCACAGATACCCTTTCCAAGTAAATTCAAAGTTGAAGAAAAATAGTTATCCTGAAAAAAATTCTTATAAATCTTCCTTCTTAATGGTAATAAAATCCTGATGTTCGGTTAATTCTTCATTAACAATACGATTCGCCTGTCTGGCAACCACATCTTCAAAATAGTTACGTACCGCTCTCGCATTGGCAAAGTTTTCTTTTGATTCAACAACCATTTGACTGATTTTGAACAACAAATCCGCTTCCGCATCCGGATCAACTTCATAATCCTGTGAACTACATAATAAATGAAATATTTCATTGAGCTGACTGACAGAATAATCTTCAAACCGGATATGCTTATTAAAACGTGAGCGAAGTCCGGGATTGGAATTCAAAAATTCTTCCATTGGTTCCGGATAGCCTGCAACAATCACTACCAGATTCCCTCTTTGATCCTCCATTGCCTTTAACAGAGTATCAATCGCCTCCTGTCCAAAATCCCCCTCAATTTTGTGATTGGATAATGTATATGCCTCATCAATAAACAAAACTCCCCCCATAGCCTTCCCAATTAGCTCCTGAACTCTTTCTGCTGTCTGTCCCATGTATCCTACTACCATGCCGGATCTGTCCGTTTCCACCAGATGTCCTTTCTCCAGAATTCCCAGGCAATGGTAGATTTCTGACATTTTTCTGGCAATGGTAGTCTTTCCTGTTCCCGGATTTCCTGTAAATACAAGATGATTTGACATCACCGGATGCTTCAATCCTTTTTGTTCACGTATTCTTTGAACCTGAAGCAGATTGACAAGACTGTGAATTTGTTTTTTCACGCCTTCTAAACCAATTAATTTATCAATTTCTTTAAGAATATCCTCCACATGTCTGTCAACCTCATTATTTTGATTTTGAAGTTGGTTCTGATTGATGTTCTTTCGTTTTTCCTGTCCAATAATATCATAATACCCTTTAAAATCCGAAGCCTGTTCATAAGGATTATATCGTTTTCCATTTTGATTAATTTTCATAAATGGATTCTCTGTATCATATATTCTAGGCGAAAGGTTCATTTTCACATCAGATGGAATCATTTTTAAAGTGTCAATACTGGTCTCATTACCATTCAACTGCATTTCCTCAAAAAATATATCCATATCTTCTGCATTTAAAATAACATTTAATATATTGCGTGACAAATCCTCCATCGCTACAATCTGATAAGGGAGCTTATAGCGTTTGCAGGAAATAATCGCATAGCAGAACTGCCTTACCGCTTTATAAAGAATCCGGGAATCTTTCAAAAAAATACTGAACGAATCATTCAGTTGTCTCCGTTCCTCAACGATGACATACATGATAGATTTGGGGATTTTCTGTAGGAAATTATTCTTAAGACACACATCCTCCCAATAATATTTTTTTAACAATGCTTCATCCCTTACCACATGAAAGACACGACAGATCATATCTAATTCTTCACGACATAATATTCCGTCCATAGTAGCCAGCAAATATCCGATTCTTAACAAATCATCTAAAAAGTAATTCTGCAGTTGTGATTTTTTTAACTTTTCACCTTCATATTTTTTACAAACCTCCAGTGCCTGCCCAATCACAATTTCATATTCTTCTATGTTATTGCTTTTATTCATGTTTTCACCATCCAATTTTTTCATGATCCATTTTATATTATCTTCCCATTACGTTTTACCATCTGGCATGCTATCCTTATTCTTTCTTATTGTCCCAATCCCTTTTCTTATATTTCAAAAACAGTTTTTTGCCTATCATTTTCAATTTTGCGATGCAAATTCTCATCAATTTCAGTATCAGCAGCATTGTCACAGTAATAATTGTTCCTGCAAGGATGGCAAGTGCCCATGAAAACATCTTATCCTCAGAAATCGCATAGATTATTTTATATATTTCAATCCCACTTAAAATACCTGTGATAAATGATACATATATTTTGTATCCAAGCCGTATTCGAAAAAACAATGAAACAGCCTTTTTTGAGCTTTCTAAAGTCTTCTTTTTATCCATTCGTACCTTCCTTTCACTCAAACATGGCAATTACACTCTTTGACTAGTAAAATGAGCATCCATTCCACCATATATTTCTCCAATTATTCGGCTTTAGTATATAAGATTATATCCTATTTTAAATTTGTTTACAATCCTTTTATATCTGACTTATTGTAACCTTTCATCTTCAAAAGGCACATCCTATTCTATTCCTCTGACTCAATCACGGCGTCTGTCAGTTTCCTTTGCATATCATGCCGTTTCTATCGATTTTCGACAGTATCAAATATCCTTCCTTATGCGGAGTGTGTACATATAAAAAAGACCATAGCTACCTTAAGTGAATTAAGATACTCTGGTCATTCATTCAGTATATGATGATTCGATCTATTTCTCCAAAACATAACGATAGCATGACCATACAGCCATGCTCATATCGACTTTAGAATCAATCTGCCGACTCGTCCGTTTCCATCAGCTCATGTCAAGGATGGGACAAAAAAAAATTAACTTTTTTTCATTTTGTCCGGAATGCCCATTTCATAAGACATTCCAGAC
>CACYDA010000138.1 GCA_902773095.1 uncultured Lachnospiraceae bacterium
AAAGTACGGTGCTTAAGTACCGATGTTATTTTAACAGTCTGCTTATGCTTTTTGTGCACTATATACAACATGAGTTACCTGAAATAGAGTTTCGCAATTGCCTAAATAACAGTAATACAAAAAGGAGAATACTATGAGTTTTACGCATTTACATGTACATACAGAATTTAGTCTTCTGGACGGTTCGTGTAAAATAAAAGAAATCGTTGCCCGTGCAAAGGAACTTGGGATGGACAGTCTTGCCATCACTGACCACGGAGTAATGTATGGTGCAATTGATTTCTATAAAGCAGCGAAGGAAGTTGGAATCAAACCTGTGATTGGCTGTGAGGTTTATGTTGCTCCCGGCTCAAGATTCGACAAATCACCGGGACAGAGTGAGGAGAGATATTATCATCTTGTACTTTTGGCGGAAAATAATACAGGGTATCAAAATCTGATGAAAATTGTTTCCAAAGGATTTGTGGATGGGTTTTACTACAAACCGAGAGTGGATTATGAAGTATTAAATGAATATAGTGAGGGAATCATCGCATTAAGTGCCTGCCTTGCGGGGGAAGTTCAGAGATATCTTGCAAAAGGATTCTATGAAGAGGGAAAACAGGCAGCACTAAAATATCTTAACATATTTGGGGAGGGGAATTATTTTCTTGAGCTTCAGGACCATGGAATTGATGAGCAGAAGATTGTGAATAACAGTCTGATTAAGCTTAGCAAAGAAATCGGTGTGGAGCTGGTTGCGACCAATGATGTTCATTATATCAATGCGGAGGATGCGATGCCTCATGATATTTTATTGTGTATTCAGACAGCCAAAAAGGTGACGGATGAGGACAGAATGAGATATGATGGCGGACAGTATTACCTGAAATCTGAAGAAGAGATGAGAAAACTCTTTTCCTATGTGCCGCAGGCAATTGATAATACATATAAGATTGCGAATCGGTGTAATGTTGAGATTGAGTTTGGAGTGACAAAACTTCCAAAGTTTGATGTACCTGAAGGGTACACCCCATGGGAATATTTAAATCATCTCTGTATGGAAGGATTAAAAAGAAAATATGGTACACAGGAAGGTTCTTTAAAGGAACGTCTTGACTATGAACTTTCTGTCATCCATGAAATGGGATATGTGGATTATTTTCTGATCGTGTGGGATTTTATCAATTATGCAAAACAAAATGATATTATGGTGGGTCCGGGAAGAGGATCTGCGGCAGGAAGTATTGTTTCCTATTGTTTGGACATTACTGATATTGACCCGATTAAATATGATCTGCTGTTTGAGAGATTCTTAAATCCGGAACGTGTTTCCATGCCTGATATCGATGTTGACTTTGCACCGGAAGGAAGGCAGACGGTGATAGACTATGTTGTTGATAAATATGGGAAGGATTGTGTGGCACAGATTGTGACCTTTGGTACTTTGGCAGCGCGAAACGTAATCCGTGACGTGGGACGTGTTCTTGACCTGCCATATGCACAGGTAGATGTAGTTGCCAAGATGATTCCAAAAGAGTTGAATATAACCATTGAAAATGCCCTGAAAATGAATAATGAGTTAAGAGACTTATATGAGAGAGATGAGCAGATTAGGCATCTCATTAATATGGCAAAAAGGCTTGAAGGACTTCCAAGACATACTTCCATGCATGCCGCAGGTGTTGTGATCTGTCAAAAGAACGTAGATGAGTATGTACCGTTATCAAGGGCTTCCGATGGAACGATTACAACACAATATATTATGACAACTCTCGAAGAGCTGGGATTGTTAAAAATGGACTTTTTGGGACTTAGAAACCTGACAGTCATCAAAGAAGCTGTTAAATTTGTGAAGAAGAACACAGGAACAGACATTGATTTATACAATATCGATTATAATGACCAAAAAGTTCTGGATTATATAGGAACAGGGAAGACAGAGGGAATCTTTCAGTTGGAAAGTGCAGGAATGAAAAACTTCATGAAAGAATTAAAACCTCACAGTTTGGAAGATATTATCGCCGGAATCTCACTATACCGTCCCGGTCCGATGGATTTTATTCCGAAATATATCGATGGAAAAAACAATAAAGAACAAATTACGTATGATTGTCCACAGCTCGAAAAAATATTAAAGCCAACATACGGATGTATCGTTTACCAGGAACAGGTAATGCAGATTGTGCGCGAATTGGCAGGATATACGCTTGGCAGAAGTGATTTGGTAAGGCGTGCCATGTCAAAGAAGAAGCAGAGTGTGATGGAAAAAGAACGGAAAAATTTCATCTATGGAAATGAGGAAGAGCATGTAAAGGGTTGTATTGCAAACGGAATTGATGAAAAAGTGGCCGGAAAAATCTATGATGATATGATGGATTTTGCAAAATATGCCTTTAATAAATCTCATGCGGCAGCTTATGCAGTTGTTTCTTACCAGACAGCGTATTTAAAATACTATTATCCGGTAGAATATATGGCAGCTCTGATGACATCTGTCATTGAAAATAATGCAAAGGTGTCAGAATATATTGCAAGCAGTAAAAGCATGGGGATTCATCTTCTTCCTCCTGATATCAATGAAGGAGAAAGTGGCTTTTCAGTTTCGGGAAAAAGCATACGCTATGGGCTGATGGCGATTAAAAGTATTGGACGAAATATCATTGACAGTATCATTGAGGAACGTAATACAAATGGAAAATATAAGAGTTTTAAAGATTTTATAGAGCGAAATCTGGACAGGGATTTAAATAAACGTACCGTGAGAAACCTGATTATGGCAGGTGCCTTCGACAGTTTTGAATATAACAGAAGGCAGCTGATTACGGTTCATGTTCAGGTCATGGATCAGATCGCGGAAGAAAATAAGAAATCTATTACCGGTCAGATGAGTATGTTTGACTTCGTTTCAGAGGAAGAAAAGGAACAATTCGACATGAAATATCCGGATTTGTCGGAATACGAAAAGGAAGAAAAACTGGCATATGAAAAAGAAGTGCTAGGAATCTATCTTTCCGGTCATCCGTTAGAAGACTATGAGGAAAAGCTAAGGAAAAATGTCAAATCCTATTCCAAAGATTTTGTAGAGGAGGAAGATGGCACTATGGTTGTAACAGACAATCAGTACACATCCATTGGAGGAATGGTAGAGGACATTGTCATCAAAAACACACGAACAGGAAAGACAATGGCATTTGTTACAATCGAAGATTTATATGGGACGGTAGAAGTGCTGATTTTTCCAAATGTGTTGGAGAAATACAGATATATGATTAAAAATGATGCAAAACTGCTCATCACGGGAAGGGTGACAGTGAATGATGAAATCAAAGGCAAGTTAATCTGTGATAAGATGATTGAACTCGATCATATTCCGGCACAGTTATGGATTCAGTTTCAGAATAAGGAAGAATATCTTGACGCAGAAAACTATTTGAATAAAATGACAGAATCATCGGATGGAAATGATACATTGGTGATCTATTTGAAAGAGGAAAAACAAAAGAAAGTTTATCCGAAAAATATGTCAATTTGTATTAATGGAGAGACAAAAGAAAGGCTGATCCAAAAATTTGGCAAAGATAATGTAAGAGTTGTGGAAAAAAGCATTGAAATAAGTTAGAAAATGCAATATAATTTTAATATAATGTGTGTGGAATTATTTGATAGCGATTGTTGGACGTGTTGTGATTTGACAGTAATGGCAAAAGTGATGCGAAAGGACAGAGGCTAACGAAATAGATATGAAAAATTTTGAAAGGACAAGGTAATCAATATGAGTGAACAGATCAGTACAATCGGGGTTTTGACCAGTGGAGGAGATGCACCGGGAATGAATGCGGCAATCAGAGCAGTTGTCAGAACAGCGATTTCAAAAGGATTAAAAGTAAAAGGAATTATGAGAGGTTATGCCGGTCTCTTGAATGAAGAAATTGTTGATATGGATACGAAGAGTGTAGCCGATATTATCCAGAGAGGCGGTACAATCCTCTATACGGCAAGATGTGAGGAATTCCGTACAGAAGAAGGTCAGAAAAAAGGCGCAGATATTTGTAAAAAGCATGGAATCGAAGGATTAGTAGTGATCGGTGGAGATGGTTCTTTTCAGGGTGCCCAGAAATTATCCCATCTTGGAATTAACACAATCGGTATACCGGGAACGATTGATCTGGATATTGCCTGTACCGATTATACAATAGGATTTGATACGGCAGTGAACACAGCGATGGAGGCAATTGATAAAATCCGTGATACATCGACATCACATGAAAGATGTAGTATTATTGAAGTAATGGGCAGAAATGCCGGATATATTGCACTTTGGTGTGGTATCGCAAACGGTGCGGAGGATATTTTACTTCCTGAAAAATATGACGGAGATGAAGAGAAGCTGATCAACCACATCAAAGAGACGAGAAAGAAAGGGAAAAAACATCACATTGTCATTAATGCTGAGGGAATTGGAAAATCACAGGAGCTGGCTGCTAAAATAGAGAAAGCAACAGGAATGGAGACAAGAGCAACTATTCTTGGACATTTACAGCGTGGTGGAAGCCCTACCTGTAAGGACAGAGTATATGCATCAGTTATGGGTGCTTATGCGGTAGATTTATTAAGAGAAGGAAAGAGTAACAGAGTAGTAGCTTATTCCAATGGAAAATATGTAGATTATGAAATTGATGAGGCACTTGCAATGAAGAAAGAAATTGATGAGTATCAATTTAATGTAAGTGGAAACCTTGCAAGATAATAAAAAATATCGTCGATTTATCGTGTATCATTTAAATAAGAAGAGATTAATTTTTGTAATGTAGAATGAGAACTGTCACATTAGGGAGAAGAATACTTAATGTGGCAGTTGTTTCTTTATCAATTCAATGGTCAGAAGACTGTTGACGCTAAAATCATATTGATGTCAGTAGGTCGTATGATTCACCAAATCAAATCAAGAAATGGAGATTATTATGATTAATTCAACAGCAAATCATCAGATTAAAAATATTATATTGCTGCAGACAAAAGCAAAGGCGAGAAATAAACAGGACTGCTTTATTATAGAAGGAATCCGTATGTTTACCGAGGTTCCGGTGGACAGATTGATAAAAACATATGTAACAGAAGCATTTTTTGAGAATACATCGGAAAATGTAAGAGAAAAAATCAATGCATCTTTGCACGAATTTGTGAGTGAGGAAGTATTCAAAAGAATTTCGGATACCGTGACTCCTCAGGGAATCTTGGCAATTGTGAAAAAACAGGAGCTAAAGATGGATGAATTCTATATTAATAAGGAAAGTAAAAATAAAATCGTGATGATTTTAGAAGATATTCAGGATCCGGGAAACCTTGGAACAATGATTCGTACTGCTGAGGCTGCAGGGATTGCTGCCGTGATTATGAGTAAAGGGACAGTGGATATTTATAATCCCAAAGTAGTCCGGTCGACAATGGGAACAATCTTCAGGGTTCCATTTACGTATGTAGATGATCTTGAAATGACAATTGATGAATTAAAAGCACAAAATATAATGGTCTATGCGGCACATCTGGAAGGAGAAAAATACTATTATGAGGCAGATTTCAAACAACCTTCTGCTATTTTGATTGGAAATGAGGGAAATGGACTAAGTAAGAGAATTTCGGACAAGGCAGATGAAATGCTCAAAATACCGATGTACGGGAAAGTAGAATCATTAAATGCGGCATGTGCAGCAACAATATTAATGTACGAGACAGTGCGACAGAATAGGCAGACGTAGCAGGAATGGGAAAATATGTTGAAAAATCCTGTGAATCATAAAGAATACAATAGAGAATTCGTAACAGAATCGCAATGAAATAAAGGCAAAAAAATAAAAAATACAATTTTGTAAATTATATACAAAAGAAATAAAGAAAAATTGGGATAATATACTAAATAACTAATAAAAGGGGGAAAATTCCAAATTTTATGTAAACTAAATTGAGTTTGAAAGACGTGAAAACACTCCACCAAACTTGACAAAAAAAAGAGTCTTTGCTAGAATACTTTCGTAACAAGTTGTAACAAATTTGTAATAATTATGAATTAGAAATGTAATCAATGGAGGTTTTCATGAAACTTAAAAGTAGAAAAAACGTGATAGGGGCTTCAATAGGTGCGATGCTTTTAGCAGGTGTAGTTATTGTAGGGGCAGCTGAGCATAAAACTACAGATAAAGGTTTTGAAAATGTTTCTACAATCAACAATAATAAAAGCGTTATGAGTATGATGGAAGATGACAGTGAAGAAGCAGTAGTGAGTATTGAGCCTGTTACAAAAGATATCGTCATGGGCAGCGTAAGTGATATACTTGCAGCAAGCGATGCACAAAAAATGGATGCGTCAGAAAATGCGAATGAACAGGAAACAGAGAAGACAAAATCTGAATATGATGATAAGTTCATGACTAATATTGAGGAATGTTTAAATATCAGGGCAGCAGCAGATGAGAATTCTGACATCGTTGGAAAGTTATATGCAGGTGCCGGTGGTACAGTTCTTGAAAAAGGTGACACATGGACTAAGATTTCATCAGGAAGTGTAGAAGGATATGTGGCTACACAGTACCTCTTATTTGGAGAGGATGCAAAGAAGAAAGCAGAAGAAGTTGGCACAATAAAAGTTACAGTAAAAGAGGATTGTATCAGAGTAAGAAAAGAGCCTGATGAAAATTCACAGGTGATCGGATTGGCAGAGTCAGACAAAGTATATTATGCAAATAATGTATCAGCTGATTGGATCCAGATTGAGTTTGAGGATTCTCTTGGATATATCTCTTCAGATTATGCAAATGCTGAATTTGTGATCGCAAGTGCAGTTTCCATTGAAGAAGAGTTAGAACAGATTAGATTAGAAGAAGAAAAAAAGCAGGAAGAACAGAGAAGATTAGAAGCTGAAGCAGCAGAAGAAGAGGAAGAGGAAGAAGTATCTTATTCAAACAACCAGTCATCAGTTGAAACTGTTATTACAGATTCTTATGATGCAGATGTAGATGATGCCTATCTTCTTGCATGTTTAGTAGAGGCAGAGGCTGGTTGTGAGCCATACGAAGGAAAACTTGCGGTAGCAAATGTAGTACTGAACAGAGTGAATAGTTCTGCATTTGATAATACAATCGAAGGTGTTATTTATGCAAGAGGACAGTTTAGTGTAGTGAATAACGGAAGTCTTTCAAGAGCTTTGGCCAATGGTCCCGGCAGTGATTGTGTGAGAGCAGCAAATGAAGCTCTTTCAGGAGTGAACAATGTACCTGATTATTTATTCTTCCGTATGACATATATTGCTGAGTATTCAAGATACAACAGCTATACCGTAATTGGTTCGCAGGTATACTACAATTAATATTCAGAAGATGTGTCATAGAATCGTCTCACAAAATATAGTTTATGATTGTTTGCAATCATCTGATTGAATTAAGATGAATTGAGATGCATTTTCTGAATATTTTATATATAAGATATTACAGTATTTGGTGGATGCAGCAAAGCTGGCTGCAAATACCGATGATTGAAATAGAAAAAATGATATAAATTGGAAATGAAATTGACACAGAAGAAAGTATCTGTGTAATTGTAGTATGCACACGCCCCGCATAAGGAAAATTCCGACTGAGTCGGATGCGGGGCGGCGCGGCGAGTAGTTGGGAACAAGTTCGCCACCTACTCGATTGAACACACCCCACATGAGGAA
Organism: uncultured Lachnospiraceae bacterium; assembly: GCA_902773095.1. Lineage (GTDB taxonomy): Bacteria > Bacillota > Clostridia > Lachnospirales > Lachnospiraceae > Bovifimicola. Next base: position 7,691 of record CACYDA010000138.1, read on the forward strand.
AATTCCGACTTCCCATTATGGTAAAAATTGTACATTAAAAATGCTTAATATTTTAAAATTATAACTTGTAAAAAAATGAATAATAGATTATAGTGTAGATAATATTTACATAACGGTAAATATAAAAGGTAAATTTGGAGGTGAGAGTCATGAATTCTATTTGGTGGCTGATCGTATTCCTTGTTTTACTGTTATTAGAGATTATTTCTCTAGGTCTTACAACAATATGGTTTGCACTGGGTGCACTGGCAGCATTTATCGCAACGCTTGCAGGAGCCGGAACGATTATTCAGTTCATTGTATTCATTGCTGTATCATTTGCAACATTACTGCTGACAAGACCGATTGTGGTAAAGTATTTTAATAAAGACCTTACCAAGACGAATGTTGAAGCAGTAGCTGGAAGAAAAGTGACTGTTACAAAGAGTATGACAAGTGGTTCATTTGGTGAAGCAGTCCTTGACGGTGAAACATGGATGGCATGTAGTGAAGATGGTACATCAATTAAGGAAGGTGAACAGGCGGAAGTAGTTAGAGTCGAGGGTGTAAAACTTGTGTTGAAAAGTTTCAAAAAATGATGTATAGTAGTGAACTATTGAAGAAAGGATGATGAGTTATGATTTTGGCAGCAACGAGTGCCGGATTTTATCTGGCAGTGATTGCAATCGTCGTGATTATTTCACTGGTGATGTCTTGTGTTAGAATCGTTCCACAATCACAGGCATATGTAATTGAACGACTCGGAGGATACAATTGTACATGGTCAGTCGGATTACATTTTAAAGCGCCAATTATTGACAGAATAGCTAGAAAAGTGTTGTTAAAAGAGCAAGTGGTTGACTTCCCGCCACAGTCTGTAATCACCAAGGATAATGTAACAATGAAAATTGATACAATCGTATTCTTCCAGATTACTGACCCAAAGTTCTTCACATATGGTGTTGAAAATCCGATTATGGCGATTGAGAACTTGACAGCCACAACACTTAGAAATATAATAGGTGAGTTGGAATTAGACCAGACACTAACTTCAAGAGAGACGATTAATGAAAAAATGAAAGTTTCACTTGATATCGCAACAGACCCGTGGGGAATCAAAGTGAAGCGAGTTGAGCTTAAAAATATTATTCCTCCACCGGCAATTCATGAGGCGATGGAAAAACAGATGAAGGCAGAGCGTGAAAGACGTGAGGCGATTCTTCGTGCAGAAGGTGAGAAGACAGCAACAATTCTTGTGGCAGAAGGTAAGAAGTCAGAAGCGATTCTTTCAGCAGAAGCAGAAAAAGAGGCAGCAATCCTTAGAGCTGAAGCGAAGAAGGAAGCCACCATTAGAGAGGCAGAAGGTCAGGCACAGGCAATTCTTGCAGTGCAGAGGGCTAATGCAGAAGGAATCAGATGTATCAAAGAAGCAGGAGCAGATGAAGCTGTGATTCAGTTAAAGAGTTTAGAAGCATTTGCAAAGGCAGCAGACGGTCATGCTACAAAGATTATCATACCGTCAGAGATACAGGGATTTGCAGGAAATCTTAAGGCTCTATCAGAAGTCGTTAAAGATAAATAATTTAAGTAGGATGCAATGGATGCAGTCGAAAGGAGAAAAGAAAATGAAAATGAAGAAGAAATTGGCGTACTTATTAGTAGCAGTATTATCAGTGTCAATGCTTGCCGGTTGTGGAAGCAAAGGCAGCAAGAGTTCATCATCAGATGACAGCAGTAAGAGTACAAAGAAAGAAGCAAAGAGTGAGAAAGTTTCAGTAGGACTTTCAGAAGTTCTTGAGAATGCAGCAGAGGCAGCAACAGGAATCGAATCTGTTAATATTAGTGCAACAGGTGAGGCAGAGATGGTTGCCAACGCACAGGGACAGGATGTTACAGCAACAGGTAGTTTTGAGTTAACAGGTAATGCAACAAAGGATGATCCGGCATTTGATTTGAAGGGCTCAGCTAAGTATGATGTAGATATGGGTGGTCAGAATTTATCAGGCGACTATTCAATGGAAGCATACGCAGAAGAAGAGGATGACAAGTTAACAGTATATGCTCAGCTCAATGATACAGGCTGGGAAAAGAGTTCAATGGAAAAATCAGAATATGAAGAAGCATTCGCTCAGATGGAATCAGGACTTGATTCTGTAAAAGAAGCACTTTCAAATATTTCTGAAGAAGACTTTAAAGAAGTAGAAGAGTACATTAAGCTTGAAGACAAGACAAAGTCAGTGAATGGAAAAGAATGCTATGTATTAACATTAGATGTTGATCGTGATCAGCTCATCGAGT